>JBBDWZ010000167.1:0-26368 GCA_040902615.1 Gemmatimonadota bacterium
TTCGCGCTCGAAGCGCGTAATCACCCATGACGCATTTCGCGTCAAGCTTTGAAAAGTATCCAAGGCATTCAGCCTTGTCAACTGATTTTCCGGCCGCAGGTTACGCCAATTTCTGGTTGGTCGCAGCCGCCGATCCGGTTGCATTGGGGTGGCAGAATCTATAAGCTGCCACAGATGTGTCAACTCTTTGAAAAATCACGACTTCCACCGTGTACGTCGCCCGGGTAAATCGGCGCGCCAGCGCCCGCTGGCGGCGAGGTCATCCCTGGATCTTCCGCAGCGACGTTATCGAGCCGCCCGCCGGTCCGCCGGGGCCCGTAGGAGTAATTGGAGAGCGCGGCGACTTCCTCGGGATGGGACTCTGGAGCCCGCTATCCCAGATCTCGCTCCGAATGCTGACTGCCCAGGAGACCGCGATCGATTTCGGTTTCTGGGTCGCCCGCGTTCGAGCCGCGGCCGACTACCGGGAGGCGCTGGGAATCGAGGGTACGGCATGCCGTGTGATCCACGGCGAAGCCGACCATTTGCCATCCTTGATCGTGGACCGGTATGGCGAGACCGTCGTGGTGCAGTTGTTGTCGGCTGGACTCGAGGCGTGTCGAAGCGACGTCCTCGCGGCATTGATCGAGGTGCTCGCACCGGCCGGCGTGCTCGCGCGAAACGATGTCGGCGTACGGCGTGCGGAGGGACTTGGCGAAGACATTGAGCTGCTGTACGGCACGGTTCCGGACATCGTGGAAGTCGAGGAAAGCGGAATTCGTTATCAGGTTGCTCCGCGGACCGGCCAGAAAACCGGTGCATTCCTGGATCAGCGGGAAAATCGCAAACGCGCCGGCGAGTTGTCGCATGGGAACGCACTCGATTGCTTTTCCTACCATGGATCGTTCGCGCTGCATCTCGCCAAATGCGCTGCGGCCGTCGTCGCGGTCGATTCCTCCGGGCCTGCACTCGCGCGGGCCGGTGACAACGCCGCACGCAACGGTTTCTGGCACATCCAACTGGTGGAAGCGAACGTATTCGACTTCCTGCGCGCGCAAGAAACGGCGCGAGTGCGATACGACACGATCGTGGTCGATCCGCCCGCATTTGCGAAGCGACGTGATGCGGTCGATCAGGCATTGCGGGCCTACAAGGAAGTGAATCTGCGTGCGATGAAACTGCTCTCTGCCGGCGGCATCCTCGCGACCTTCAGTTGCTCACACCATGTCAGCGCACCGTTGTTTCGTGAAATGCTCGAATCCGCTGCAGCCGACGCGCAACGTCCGATTCGTTGGCTCGAGACGCGCGGACAGGCGCGGGATCATCCCGAAATCGTGCAGATTCCCGAGAGTGCGTATCTGAAAGGTGCCATCCTGCAGGCGGAGTAGGTCCGTAAACTAGCGACTAGATGCCGCCGAACTCGAGCAGTTTTTCGACTTCCTCGGGCGTTACATAGAAATCCCCGAGTTTGCCCTGCCAGGTGCCGTGCCAGTCTGAGCCGCCGGCAGTGAAGAGCCCTCGGCTTTGCGCAATTTGCTCGAGGTGCAGCGTCTCGGCGGGGGTCGCGTTGGGTCGATAACACTCGACACCGTCCAGCCCCCACTCCACGAAATCGTTCAAGTGCTGATCAACGGCCGTGGCACGTGGGTGTGCCCAGACCGCGATGCCGCCGGCCTGGTGGATCAGCTCGAATCCGTGCTTGGGTTCCAGCAGATCGGTTGGCAGAAACGCCGGTCCCTGATCGCCGATGAAACGCTCGAACGCTTCACTCACGGTCTGGACAAAGCCTTTTTGCACGAGTGCCCGAGCCAGGTGAGGTCGGCCGAGAGCGCGTGTGCCGGGTTCGCTGTTGGCCAACACATCGCTCATGCTCAAGGTGATCCCGTAGGGCTTCAGCCGTTCGATCATTCCCTCGATGCGCACGTGCCGCTTCTCGACCGCACCGCGCGCGTATTCCACCAGCGCAGGATTCTTCGGATTGATGAAGTAGCCGAGGATGTGCTGTTCGCACCGTTGATACGTGGTCGACAACTCGATGGCAGGAATGACATGTAACTGCGTGGCCAGCGCGCGCCGCGCTTCCTCTACTCCGGCGCAGGTGTCGTGGTCGGTGATGGCGATGACATCGAGTCCGCCCGCGCGGGCTGCCCACACGAGTGCGCTGGGCGACAGGGAACCGTCGCTCGCGGTTGAATGCAGGTGCAAATCGATGCGCAACTTAACGGACTACCGAAATCGGACGCGGCCAGCGTAGCGCAACGCCGGCTCCGAACGCCTCACGGTCGAGGAATGAACCGCCCAGACGCAGGATGAAGCGCTGCCCCAGACTGACATCCGCTCCTGCGTCGATGACGATCGAGCCACCAGTTCGGGTTTGTTCGGTTCCATTCACATCAAACGCCGCGATGTCGAGTGACCAGCGCGGGTGCACGTACGGCGCAAACTGGACTGCGCCGGTGCCCAGCCGCATCCCGATGCTGATTCCGAGCGGCATGCTGAACAATGTGTAATTGTCGCCGAATACGGCACCGCCGCCAAGCATCCATGACAGGTCGACGGATGTACTGGGCAGGAGCCGGTTCAGCGGACCGTACAGCTCGGCACCGACCAAAACTGTTCCTCCGGCATCTTCCAGATCGCCGACACCTGCGCGTACGCCGAGGTTGAGGTTCCCGCTCTGGCGCCAGATTCCCGACAAGCCGGTAGAGGATCCGCCGCCCGGATATTGGGTCTGCGAGACGTACAGACCGATGTCATCCATCGGGCGCGGACTGAAAAAGCTGGGCGCGTCCCAGGCAATCTGCTGACCGCTGACCGGAATACCTGTTAGCAGTGCTGCGCTGATGGTGAAGAAAGTCTTGAGTCTCATGTGTACTCCTTTCGCGTTTGCTCGCGTTGCCCCGATGCGCGGCGCGGGTGCAAAAAAACGGCCATTCGGCTTCTCGAATGGCCGTTGATACGATGTTTCACTGACGATGGTTCAACTTTGCTCGGCGCGCTCGCTCAAAATCGTAACATTGTCTTCCACCACCTGCAGGAAGCCGCCCGAGATGTGAAAGCGATGATCCTGCGAGCCGGCGCGAATACGCAGGTCGCCGGCGCCCAGCAACACCAGCATAGGTGCGTGACCGTGCAAAATGCCGAACTCTCCGTTCCAGCCGGGCGCCACCACCTGCTCGGCGGTGCCCTCGAAAACAGTTTTCTCCGGGCTGATGACCGATACCTTGAGTGCGTCAGCCATCAGATCGTAAGCCCGAGTTCTTTGCCGGCCTCGATCACATCCTCGATGCCGCCCTTCATATAGAAGGCCTGCTCCGGGAAATGATCGAATTCACCGCTGACCACGCGCTCGAACGATTCGATGGTCTGCTCGAGCTTCACGTATTTGCCTTTGTGACCGGTGAGCTGCTCGGCCACGTTGAATGGCTGTGACAGGAAGCGCTGGAGGCGGCGAGCCCGGCCGACCAGGATCTTGTCGTCTTCTGAGAGCTCATCCATGCCCAGAATCGCGATAATATCCTGCAGTTCCTTGTAGCGCTGCAGAATGCGCTGGACCTCAGTCGCCACCTTGTAGTGACGATCCCCGATGTATTGAGGGTCCAGGATGCGCGAGGTCGAATCGAGCGGATCGACCGCCGGGTAGATGCCGATTTCCGTGAGCGCGCGGGTCAGCACGGTGGTAGCGTCGAGGTGGGCGAACGCGGTCGCCGGCGCCGGGTCGGTCAAGTCGTCGGCCGGCACGTAGATCGCCTGCACCGACGTAATCGAACCATCGCGCGTCGACGTAATGCGCTCCTGCAACTCACCCATCTCCGTGCCCAGCGTGGGCTGGTATCCCACGGCCGACGGCATGCGGCCCAGCAGCGCCGATACTTCTGATCCGGCCTGCGTGAACCGGAAGATGTTGTCGATGAAGAGCAGCACGTCCTGTTTCTCGACATCGCGGAAGTATTCGGCGATGGTGAGACCGGACAGACCCACCCGCTGGCGCGCACCGGGCGGTTCATTCATCTGACCGTATACCAGCGCGGTCGAGTTGATGACGCCGGTCTCGGTCATCTCGAGATAGAGGTCGTTGCCTTCGCGCGTGCGTTCACCCACGCCGCAGAACACCGACTTGCCGCCGTGCTCGGTGGCGATGTTGTTGATCAGCTCCATGATCACGACCGTCTTGCCCACGCCGGCGCCCCCGAACAGTCCGGTCTTGCCGCCTTTCACGTAGGGCGCGATCAGGTCCACGACCTTGATGCCGGTCTCGAAGATTTCGGTCTTGGGCTCGAGCGCAGTAAACTTCGGTGCCGGGCGATGGATCGGCCAACGCTCGACATCCGCGGGAATGTCGCCCTTCTGATCGACCGGCTCGCCCAGCACGTTGATGATTCTCCCGAGCGCCGCGTTGCCGACCGGAACCGAGATGGCCGCACCGGTATCCCGGACCGCCATGCCGCGGGTGAGACCGTCGGTCGAAGACATGGCGACCGCGCGCACCTGGTTGCGGCCGATGTGCTGCTGCACCTCGCACACCACGCGCACGTCGGTACCGCCTTCGACCTTTTCCTTGATCTCGAGCGCATTGTAGATCTCGGGCAGATGTTCGCTGTCGAACTCGACGTCGAGCACCGGTCCAATGACCTGAACGACCCGCCCCAGTTCTTTCCCATTCGTGGCCATGATATCTCCGTCTCGTTATTCCAACGCCGCAGCGCCGCCTACGATCTCCGCGATTTCCTGCGTGATCTGCGCCTGCCGCGCGCGGTTATAGGTCCGGCTCAAGAGCTCCAGCATATCGCCGGCATTATCGGTCGCGTTCTTCATTGCGGTCCGGCGCGCGCCATGCTCGGCGGCCGCTGTCTCGACCAGCGCGCGATACATTGTGTTGCGTACATACAATGGCAGCAACCGAGTGAGGATTTCGTCCGCCGAAGGTGAGAGGATGTAGTTGGCGATGAACTTGCCGCGCTCTTCTTTCTCTTCGCCCCTGGCCTGCACCGGCAGGACCTTGATCACCGCTGGTGGCGTCGACAACGCGGAGCGGAACTGCGCGTACACCACGTAGACTTCGTCCAGCTCACCGCGCTCGAAACGTTCACGCAGCGGGTCGATCACGGACTCAGCGTCATTCAGTGAGGGACGATCCGTAATATCGGTGCGCGCGATCGCCAGCTTTTCTTTCTTGAATTTGAAGAAGCCGATTCCCTTGCGACCGACGCCGTGCAACTCGACCTCGACGCCTTGCCCGCGCAGCCGCTCGAGCAAACGACGCGCTTCCTTTATCAGGTTGACGTTGAAGGCACCGGCCAGGCCGCGATTGGACGTGATCAGAACGATGGCCGCTCGCTTAACTTCCTCCGGCTGGCGCAGCAATGCAAAGCGCTGTTGCAGCTCGGGATCGATCAAGCGCTGGATCACGCCCATCAGGCTCTCGGCATACGGCCGTGCCGCTTTCACGCGATCGGAGGCCCGCTTGAGCTTCGAGGTAGAGACCATTTCCATGGTCTTGGTGATCTGGCGGGTCTTGCCGACCGACCGGATCCGCCGCTTGAGCTCCTGTCCCTTGGCCACGCTTACTTGCTTCCGCTCTGGGTGGCGAAAATGCCCTTATACTCGGTAACGGCTGCGAGCATTTTGTCTTCCGCGGGCATTTGCTTCGTGCTGCGAATTGCCTCGCCCAGCTCCGGGTACCGGTCGCGCACGTAGTCGTGGAAACCGTGCTCGAAGGTGCGCACCCGGTCCACCGGGATGTCATCCAGGTGACCGTTGGTCGCCGCCCAGATGATCATGATCTGGTTCTCGACCGGCATGGGCGCGTACTGCGGCTGTTTCAGGATCTCGACGATGCGCTGGCCGCGCGCCAGCTGTTTCTGCGTGGTCGCATCGAGGTCGGATCCAAACTGCGCAAAGGCTTCGAGCTCGCGGTACTGCGCCAGCTCGAGTCTCAGACGGCCGGCCACCTGCCGCATCGCTTTGACCTGCGCCGATCCGCCCACGCGCGAGACCGAGATACCCGCATTCACGGCCGGACGCACACCCGCGTAGAACAGATCGGATTCCAGGAAAATCTGACCATCCGTAATCGAAATGACGTTGGTCGGAATGTATGCCGAGACGTCGCCTGCCTGCGTCTCGATGATCGGCAGCGCAGTGAGAGAGCCACCGCCGTGCTCGGCCGAGAGCTTGGCTGCCCGCTCGAGCAAACGCGAGTGCAGATAGAAGACGTCGCCAGGATAGGCTTCACGTCCGGGCGGACGCCTCAGCACCAGCGAGATCTGGCGATACGACTGCGCCTGCTTGGACAAGTCATCGTAGATCACCAGCGCGTGTTTGCCCTGCCACATGAAGTGTTCGGCCAGCGCGGTCGCCGAATACGGTGCGATGTACTGCATCGGTGCCGGGTCCGACGCGTTGGAAGCAACCACGATCGAATACTCGAGCGCGCCGGCTTCTCGCAGGATCTCGACGACGCTGGCCACCTTGCTTGCGCGCTGACCGATCGCGCAGTAGACGCAGATAACGTCGCCACCCTTCTGGTTGATGATGGTGTCGAGTGCGACTGCGCTCTTGCCGGTGCCGCGATCGCCAATGATCAACTCGCGCTGACCGCGCCCGATCGGGATCATCGAGTCGATGGCCTTGATGCCGGTCTGCAACGGCTCTTTCACCGGCTGACGCAACACGATGCCGGGTGCCACGATGTCGATGAAGCGGCGGTCGTCGGCTTTGATATCGCCCTTGCCGTCGATCGGCGCCCCAAGCGGATCCACTACGCGGCCGAGAAAACCAGCGCCAACCGGGATGTCGAGCACGCGGCTGGTGCGGCGGACCACATCGCCCTCGTGCAGCATGGTCCAGTCGCCCATGACCACGGCGCCGATGTTGTCCTCTTCCAGGTTGAGCGCCAGCGCGATCACGGTCTCACCGGTGTCGGACGATGTGATCTCGAGCATCTCGCTGGACATGGCACGAGTCAGCCCGTAAATGCGGGCGACACCGTCCTTGACCTCGAGTACTTCTCCGACTTCTTCAACCTTCAATTCGTCGGAGTAGTGCTCGATTTCTCGGAGCAGCACCTGTTTGATCTCACCGGCGCGGAGCTGGGACTCGGTTGCCATAGTTCTTTCTTATCGGTTCGTGGGCAAACCGGCTTCGACCAGCCGGCGCCGCATGGAAATCAATCGCCTGCGCAGCGACCCATCCAGCACGCGGTCGCCGTAGCGCACGATGACGCCGCCGAGAATCTCCGGATTTACGCTGACGTGCGGCACCACATCGCGGCTCAATGCCTGGCTCAATTGCTGGGCCAGCTCGACCCGCGCGCGCTCGTCCGGTTGACGCGCTACGGTCACCTGAACGTGCAACTTGCCCTGACGCTCATCCAGCAAGGTCCGGTATTGCTCCCCGATCGTAACCAGCAGCCGCTGGCGCCGCTTGTCGACCAGCACCATCAGGAAGTTGAGGAAAATTGGATCGACCTGGTCCTTCAATGCCTTCCGCAGCGTCTCTTTCTTGCGAGCGGCATCAATCGTCGGCGAAGCCAGGAAATCGATCAGCAGCGGTACTTCATTCAGCGTGGTTTCGAGCGCAAGCATCGAGGCTTCGATCCTGGATTGCAGCCCTTTCTTGTCGGCTACATCGTAAAGCGCTTCCGCATAACTGCGCGCGACCGTGACGTTCTTCACGCCTTGGCTCCCGCGGCCTTCTCATGTTTGCCCACCCGTGACAGGAACTCGGTCACGATGCGACGGTCGCTATCCGCATCGAGCCGCTGCCCGACCAGCTTGCCCGCAGCCGCCAGCGCAATATCGACCGCTTCGCGCCGCACGGATTCTACCGCTTTCAAGCGCTCGGCTTCGATGTCGGCCTTGGCGCGCGTGATAAGCTCCTCCTGCTCGGCCTTGGCCCGGGTCAGCAGTTCCTGGCGTACCTTTTCCGCCGCCTGGCGTCCCTCGGCGATCAGCTGCTGCGCCTCGCCCCGAGCCTTGGCCAGTTCCTGCCGCTGCGTCGCCAACAGTTTCTCCGCTTCCTCGCGCTGCCGCTTCGATTCATCCAACGCATCCTGGATGCGCTTTTCACGGGCAGCCGCGTATCCCAGGATCGGCGGGAACGCAAACTTCATCAGCACACCCATCAGGACCAGGAAGATGATCAGCGTCCAGGTCATGGTGCTCGGCGCAAATTGGAAAACGCCGAACTCTTGCGCATGCTCGGCTGCCGGTTCGGCCGCTGGAGGATGCTGTTCCTGTAAAACGAGCCAGAGAAAGTTCATCGATTCACCATGCGATAATGCAGAGGACGGCAAATCGCCGCCCTCCACACGGTCGGCGTCGTTAGATCAGGAATGCAATGACGAGCGCGAAGAGCGCCGCGCCTTCGATCAGTGCCGCGAGAATGATCGCGCCGGTCTGAATGTCGGCGCGCACTTCCGGCTGACGCGCCATGGCTTCGGTCATCGAGCCGCCGATGCGACCGATACCAATACCCACGCCCAGCACGGTCAGGCCCGCACCAATCGCCTTGCCGAACAGCGCCATCCGGTCGTAATCCGGCAGCGAATGCTGTTCCTGCAGCATGGCCAGAATCGGGAGTTCCATTTTGTCTCCGTTGTATCGGGGATCTCTCTCGTTTACTCCATCACGTGCGCCGGCAGCCCCGCCCGCCTGCGTTCCATGTCACCGCTCGATTCGCGGATTTCGCCGGCGCTTTGCCGGCTACGTTACGACCCGCACGCTGGAGCCGCGTGCTGGAAGGCGCGTCCCTTCGGGTGGACGCGCTCACCCATACTTCAATGCGCGTGTCGGATCAGTCCGATGAAGACCGCTGACAGCATCGCGAAGATGTAGGCCTGCAACAGCGCAACGAACAGCTCGAGTACCATGATCCCGACCGCCATGAGCAACGGCGCGGGCGCAACCCACAGCGAGTTGGCCAACCCGGACATGACCAGCAGACCGGTCAGCGCGAGTACGACGGCGTGTCCGGCCGTCATGTTCGCGTAAAGGCGCATGGTGAGCGCGAACGGCTTGGTGAACTTGGCCAGCAATTCGACCGGTGTCATGATCGCCAACATGATCGGCTTCATGATCGTCGGCACGCCATGCGGCAGGAAGAAGATCGTCTTGGCATAACCGACCGGACCCAGCGCTTTCATGCCGGTCACTTCGACGATGATGAAGGTCAGCGTGGCGAGCACTGCGGTAACCGAAACATTGCCGGTTGGTGACGCGCCCCACGGAAGCAATCCAAGCAGATTGCAGAACAGAACGAAGAAGAACACGGTCACGATGTACGGCACGTACTTCTCGCCGCCATGACCGATGTTTCGGATCGCAACTTCATCCCGCAGAAACAGGATGAACGCTTCCACCACATTGGCAGCACCTTTGGGTCCGCGCTCTGCGCCCCTGGCCCGCTCACGTTTCGCATCCTGACCCGCCAGAATCAGGAGAATCGCCACCAGCACGGCCGCGATCATCATGAACAGCACGTGTTTGGTAATCGAAAAATCCAGCGTGATCGGACCGAGATGGACGGGCGCGAACTGCGGTAAATGCCACACCCCAAACGGATGCTCCCATTCCCGGGAGTCCGCGAGGTGGTGCAGGATCATTTCTTTGATGTCGAATTCGTCGCCGCTTTCCTGGACTACGGCGGCGTTCGGCGAGGAGAGTACAAATCGCATCATGACTTGCGCAGGTCCCAGCGCAGAAACATCGGCTCCATGAGCAAGAGCAGAAACACAAACCCAGCCAGACTAATAAGTGCCGCTTCTCGCGGCAGCACTGCGCTTCGGCTCAACCACCACGCCACCCCACCCACCGCGCCAAAGCGCAGCGCCATACCGATCAACCAGCCCGCGAGGAACCACTGTGCCCGGTTGCGCACCATCACGAGACCGGCAAATGCTATCAATTGCAGCCCATACGCAATGCCGGCCGAAACCCACAACGCCGGCACCACTTCTTCTGAAACCAGCAATGTTCCTACCGCAGCGGCTACTGCTACCACCGCCAACGCGGCCATCGCGTACGCCAACCACGCCTTGAACACCGTGCCTCGAGGCCCCAACCCCGCCGCCAGTGTCGTCATTGTTTACGTCCCGTTTCCTTCTCGTTGGCCGCTCGTCGCGTGTCCGAAACGAGCTGGCGGTACAGATTGTAAAACCCGGCGGCTGCCCCCACGAACGCGCCAGCTACGGTCAAGGCAGGCTCACTGCCCCAGCGCGCATCCAGCAAAGACCCCAACCACAGAAACAACCCCGTGCTGCCAACCAGCATGATGCCGACACCGAGATATTTCGCGCCCGGTACACCGGATTCGGGCTGCTTTTGCTCAGTCACCACACCCCTTGGCGGCGGAAAGGCGGCGAATCTTATTCGCTTGTGAAATTTTTCGCAAGCGCGTCCGCTTGCCCCCGTTTTTGACCGGTCTTTACCTTGCCACGCGGGCATCAGAGTCGGCATAAAGCGCGGCGAATGGCCGCGTTTTTCTTACCAGGACGTAATGGTCAGGCGGGCGGTGAGCGGGATACCGATCCGACCCCAAATCCGATTCCAATCGAGGGTGGCGATGCGACGGGCGGTATGGCGGCCCGGGCAGCGGACTGGCAGGTTGACGGTTTCTGGCCGGTGACTGCCTCGTCCGGAGCCCGAGTGTGGCAGAATGCATTCGCGCCGGGCCTGAGACTGACCATTGAACGGAGGATGAATGGAAGCGAAGGCGGCCCGGGTTACCGCACCGGGTGATGAAGACCTCTCATTACTGGAACGGCTGGAGCAGGCGCGTGCAGCGTTGGAAATGCAGATCTCGCGGCGGGTGATCGGCCAGCATGCGATCATCGAAGGTTTGCTGACTGCATTGTTGGCGGATGGCCATGCGCTGGTGGTGGGTGTTCCGGGTCTGGCCAAGACGCTGCTGATTTCGACCCTTGCCGAGGCGCTGGATCTGCAGTTCCGGCGTATTCAATTCACGCCTGATCTGATGCCGAGCGATATCACGGGTACCGAGGTCCTGGAAGAGGATCGGTCGACGGGCCGCCGCATGTTCCGATTTGTGAAAGGCCCGATCTTCGCGAACGTGGTGTTGGCAGACGAAATCAACCGGACGCCACCCAAGACGCAGGCCGCGTTGCTGCAGGCGATGCAGGAGCGAGCGGTGACGGCCGCCGGCGAGACCATGCAGCTGGATCGTCCGTTCTTTGTGCTGGCCACGCAGAATCCGATCGAGCAGGAGGGCACGTATCCTCTGCCCGAAGCGCAGCTCGACCGTTTCATGATGGAGTTGCGGATCAGTTATCCGACCCGAGAAGAGGAAGAGCGCATCGCACAGGAGACCACCGGTGCAGCGATTCCCGAAGTGAAGCATGTTCTCAACGCAACCGAGCTGACGCAGCTGCAGAAGTTGGTGCGGCGGGTGCCGGCGCCACCTTCATTGGTTTCCTACAGTGTGCGGCTGGCCCGTTCGACGCGGCCGGAAGACCCAGAGACACCGGAAATCATGCGGCGCTACGTGAGCTGGGGTGCTGGTCCACGGGCATCGCAGTACCTGGTGCTCGGTGCCAAGGCGCGTGCCGCGATGGCCGGGCGCGGGGTTCCGAATTTCGATGATGTGCGCGCGGTCGCGCCGTCGGTATTGCGGCATCGCGTGGTCACGAATTTCCAGGCCGAGGCGGATGGTCGCACGGCCGCGGATGTAGTAGAAGAATTGCTCCAACTGAGTCGCAAATGGACGTAGGCCGAAGTAGCGAGGGCGGTGGCTTGGACCGGTACCGCCAATGGAATTGCTTGTGTTCCCGCTGACTTTCGCACTTGTGCTGGCGCTACTGCTATCCGTGGTTTTTACCGCGACAGAAGTAGCGTTTTTTTCTCTGGGTGAAACGCGCGTGCGCGTGCTGCTCGAGGAGAAACGGCGCGGCAGCATGTCGCTGGTGCAGCTGCGCAAGGCGCCCGAACGGCTGCTCATCCTGTTACGCCTGGGTGATGCGTTGGCCGATGTGACGGCTGGCGCAGTAGGCGCGTACATGGCCTACATGCAGTGGGAGATGTTGGGGCTGGCGATGGCGATCCTGGCGGTCGGTGTGGTCGTGCTGGTCATGGGCGAGCTGGTGCCGATGGCGATCGGCATGCATCGCAGCGTACGGATCGCACTGGTCATGGCGCCGCCGCTGCTGTGGTTGACACAAATGCTGAAGCTGCCGCTGTTCGCGCTGGAAAAGATCGCGGGCATTGTCACGGAGCGGAGCGCCAGCACGGCGGCGCAGGTGACCGAGAGCGAAATTCGTGAGCTGACTCTGCTCGGTCACAGCGAAGGGGCCATCGAGGAGCACGAACGTCAACTGATCGAGCGCGCCTTCAAGCTGGATGAAACCAAAGCCTGGGAGATCATGGCGCCGCGCGTCGATATGTTCGCCTGGGAAGATTCGCTGACGCTGAGCGAGATCGCACCCAGCCTGGGTACCGTGCGATTCTCCCGCGTGCCCGTGTACCGGGATACCATCGACAACGTTACCGGTGTCCTGTACATCCGCGACGCGCATCAGGCGCTGCTCAGCGGCCAGCGCGATGTCGCCCTCAAGGACCTGGCGCGCGAGCCGCTCATCGTGCCGGGTGCCGTACCGCTGTCGAAGCTGCTCCGCGACTTCCAGACGCGCCGCATTCACATGGCGATCGTGGTCGACGAGTACGGCGGTACCGACGGACTGGTAACGCTCGAGGACGTGCTCGAAGAGCTGGTCGGTGAGATCGTCGATGAAAACGATGAGGCGGACGAAACCATCACGCGGGTTTCACGCAGCGAATTGATTGCCACCGGTGATGCCGATCTGCGCGAAATCAATCATTTCTTCAATACGTCGCTGCCGCAGCTCGAGCACCGCTCGCTGAACGGTTACCTGCTGGAAGAATTCGGGCGGGTTCCGGAGCCGGGCGAGCAGCTCGAGCGTGAAGGAATTGTGATCGAAGTGCTGGATGCGACCGACACCCAGGTACAAAAAGCGCGGGTCAGGCGAGTGCTGAGCCCGGCGATAACGGAAGGTACTGCGGACGCCAGCAGTCCAGCACCAACGCTGGCGGAAATGCGGCCACAGCAGGGGTGAGCATGCAGACCACGAAGGGCGGACCGGATCAGTCGTTACGCTCGGACGACAGCCACGCGGGTATCGGTCCCAGCCTGCGCGACATTTACGCTGCGCGCAAACGCATCATGCCAGTGGCGCGCCGCACGCCACTCGATCGATCGCTTTGGCTGACCGAGCTCACCGGGCACGACGTTTATCTCAAGCTGGAATGCTGGCAGCGCACCAAGTCCTTCAAAATGCGAGGCGCTTACAACGCGATAGCATCGCTGGATCCGCAAGCACGGGCACGCGGCCTGGTGACTGCGTCGGCCGGCAACCACGGCCAGGCCGTTGCGCTGGCCGCGCGTGAGCTGGGTGCCAGGGCCATCATTTTCGTTCCGGCCACCGCGCCGGAAACCAAGAAGGCGCGCATCCGGTCGTTTGGTGCCGAGCTGCGCGATGAAGAGCCCAGCTACGACGTTGCGCAGGTGGCGGCCCAGCGGTTCGCACAGGAGACCGGTGCAACCTTCGTACACGCCTTTTCCGATGCCGCGGTCGTAGCCGGACAGGGCACCGTCGGCATTGAAATCATCGAGGACTTGCCGCACGTGCGTGACGTGCTGGTTCCGGTCGGCGGCGGCGGCTTGATCGGCGGGATCGGCATCGCGCTCAAGAGCATGAGCCAGGAGCTGCGTGTGATCGGCGTTCAAAGCACCGAGACGCCGGCGATGCGGCTTGCGTTCGACGCCGGCCACGTCACCGACTGTCCGATCGGGCCGACCCTGGCGGACGGCCTGGCCGGCTGCGTCGATGAGATCAGTTACGAGCGCGCCCGACTCGTAGTCGACGAGATGCACCTGGTCGAGGAGTCCGCGCTGCCGGCCGCGATCCGCGCAATGTTCAAATACGACGGCATCATCGCGGAAGGCGCTGCGTCGGTGTGTGTGGCTGCAATTGTGGAGCGCGTGGTGGAAGTGCGCGGCCCGACCGTGCTGGTGATTACCGGCGGCAACATCGATGCGGAGCGTTTCGCGAGCATTCTGTCGAGCGATTGATGGCGCACCTCATCACATTCAACGGTCAGACTCCGCGCGTCCACCCAACCGCATTTCTGGCCCCCACCGCAGTACTGATTGGCAACGTCGAAATCGGTGAAGAAGCCAGTGTCTGGTTTGGTGCAGTGTTGCGCGGCGACCATCTCGATCATGGTATTCGGGTCGGCGCGCGCACCAGCATCCAGGACAATTGTGTGCTGCACGTGAGCGCACGGGGAGCGACCATCGTCGAGGACGAAGTCACGGTCGGCCACGGTGCGGTCTTCGAGAGCTGTTTGATTCGCAGTGGTGCGCTGATCGGCATGAACGCCGTTCTGCTGCACGAATGCGAAATCGGTGAAGGCTCGGTCGTGGCCGCGCTCAGCGTCGTGCCCACCCATATGAAAGTTCCGGCGCATACATTGGTGGCGGGCGCGCCGGCCAAGGTGCGCAAAGAGCTGCACGGCGAGTCGGCCGACTGGGTGCGCGGCAGTTCCGAGCATTACGTCGAGCTTGCGCGGGCGTACCTCAGGCAAGGCATTGGCTCGGCCATCCGCTGAATCCGCCCCAATCGTCATTGTCGGCGGTGGCGTGATTGGCTGCGCGATTGCCTTCGAGCTGGCTGGACGGGGCCGCAGCGTCACCGTAATCGAGCGCGATCAGCCTGGCCGGGCCGCCACCTGGGCCGCCGCCGGCATGTTGTCCCCGCTGGGTGAAACCCCACCCGATTCCACCTTTGCAGCGCTCGCTGCTGCCAGCCTCAACGCTTATCCAGGCTTCCTGACCGATCTGACTCGCGACGCTGCCAGCGGTGTCGAATTCAACGCGCCAGGAAAGCTCGAGGTTGCATTCGACGAAGCCGAAGCGGCCCATCTGCGATCGATCTGCCAGGCAAACCGTTTGTCATTCATGCCTGCCAGTGCTGCGAGAGCGCTGGAAGCAGAGTTGAGCGACGATATCGTGGGCGCTGCGCATTTCCCCGCCGATGCTCTGGTCGACCCGCGCGCGCTCGGGTACGCGCTCTGGAAGGCATGCCTAAAACGCGAGGTGGTTTTTCGAGCAGGAGTGTCCGCCCGCGCGGTGCTTCGGGACGGGAATGTCGTAACCGGTGTCGCCACCGATTCCGATGTGGCCAAAGCATCCGTGGTCGTCATTGCCGCGGGTGCCTGGAGCGCAGACATCGAGGCTCTGCCGGTTAAGCTCCCCGTTGTTCCGGTGCGCGGTCAGATGCTCGCACTGCAGTGCGCCACGCTCCCCTTCCAGCGCTTGTTGCAGTCACGCCGGTGTTACTTGATTCCTCGCGCCGACGGCCGCGTGCTGGTGGGTGCGACCATGGAACGAGTAGGCTTCGACTCGAGCACGACGGCGGCTGGCATTCAGGGATTGCTCGCGGCTGCCATCCAACTCGTGCCCGCCCTGGCCAACGCGGCCCTCGCCGAGTACTGGACCGGTTTTCGCCCCGGTACGCTCGATGATCTGCCCATTCTCGGAGCGGATTCCGAGGTTTCGGGGTTGTATTATGCCACCGGCCACTATCGCAACGGGATCCTGCTGGCGCCGATCACCGGCCGCATCATTGCCGATCTGATCGAACAGCACGTGCCGCCGTTCCCGTTGCATGAGTTCAGTGTGGAACGATTCAGGTAGTCAAATGAGTGAGACCGAAAAACCCCAGCCCCCGGCTGATCCCAAACCGCCGGCGCAGAACAAGCCGACCGGCATTCAGTACTGTGACCTGTGCGGCAGCGCGATGCTCGAGTGGCACTGCCGCATCATCTGCCCGGCGTGCGGCTACCAGCGCGATTGCAGCGATCCTTAAGCGCTCGGCGTTCAACCTTCTCATTGCGCGGCGCCGCCAGCACCAGCCGCCTCGAGCATGCTCCCGACATAGCTGTCCCTGTCCTCCTCCTGGAAGAGAACGTGCCGCTTCTGCATCTCGCTCTTCTTCATATTCCAGAGCTTCCTCATCGTATGCGAGGGCGTGTTCGAGATAATGAATGACTGCAGATGCACGTTTGCATCGCCGAGGCGCTGCTCGATCTCCCTGATAGACTCATGGAACTGTATCTTCGGATCGCTCGGCCCGAGGTTCCGGATACCCTTGGGGTCCACAAAAAACACGTGCTGCTTTCCGCCCGCGAGGAGCCAGAGGATAAAGTCAGGGTGGAAGTTGCCCGCCTCGAAGAAGCCAACACCGCGGCCTTTGCTCAGGTTCCGTAGCAGGTAGAGTTCTCTGCTCTTGAAGAAGTCGGCGTTTCCGTCGTAGAACGCCCTGAGGTCTTCGACGAACTGCCGCTCGCCCTTGTTCAACGGCGCGGGGCTTATCTCGACAATGTTTGAGTCCAGATAGAGCAGAGGCTGGTACAGGTGTTTACCAAACCAGATCGCCTTCATGCCACGGAACTCCCAAGGCTTGAGATCGCCGTTCTCGATCACGGCCTTGAGCTCCTCGAGCTTCGCGACGATGTCCTCCTGCGAGTTGTCGATCAGAATGCGGTAATAGCCCTGGTCCGGTGTTTCTTTCACGTACAGGAAGTTCGGGTCGTCTCCTTCCAGGTCACGATACTCCAGGTGCGGCAGCTCCCACTCACGCTTGCGGAAAGTGTAGTAGCGCTCGGTGTACTTTTTGAGTAGCGAGACGGCAATCTCCTGCCAGAGCCGCACCTTCTCGAATGAATCGAAGGCCAGTTCCTCGCCGGGAATCTGCAATCGGTACCAGGTCTGATCGGCCAGCAGCGCCTCGATCCCCTTCCGCGTCAGGTTCAGGTTGTACCAGCCGCGCTCGGCCTTGAACCGCTCCAGCTCGAAGTAGATCCGATCGAGATCGAGGAAAGCCACATGCCGGGCGGTCAGATGAGTTTCGTTGCGCGCGGCGTCCGCATCACCACCCACCAGCCCGCCCGATTTCATAGCCTGTATCTTCGGGTACCAGTTGAGCACGACCTGGTTGGTCTGCAGTTGTTTCGCTTCGATTTGATCCTTCGGGTTCGGCGGCGCTACGGTCGGAATCGGCGCGAGCTTGCGGAACGCATCGCCGAATTCAGTGCTCACGCCGTTGATCGCCTTCTTGAGACGGATTGTCCTGAGCTTTTGCGTGCCGAGGTTCTTGATGACCGGTAGAAGAAACTCGACAGCCCACGCCCGCCCTTGTCGAACAGCTCCGCCTCGATGCCGGCCGCCTCGAACTCGCGCAGGTGCTGCCTCGACAATCCCTCGTTGGGCGTGAGCAGGAGGATGCGGTTCAGCTCGCGCCGCCGTCCGTGCTTTTCCAGGGCGTGCTGGTATTGGCACCCCGGTGGCCCTCGTCCACCAGCAAGGATGTTGGCGTGCATCAGGAGCGTCTTGCCGCTGCCGGTAGCGCTCCAGTAGGCCAGCTTGTTGAGCTGCGGCCAAGCCTCCGCTTCTGCATCGAACGGCGCGATCTGGTCGGCCTCGGGCTGGTCCGCGTTGTAGACCGCCACCTGCGCGTTCAACGCCGCGAGCAGAGCCTTGGGATCGCGGACGTAGCGGTCGAGATAGATCTCGGTGAAGAGCAGGGTCAGGTACTGAAAGTACTTCCAGACGATCGGCCGCTCGCCGCGCGTGATGCGCCGTTCGTTCAGCCGCTGCATGTGCCGCACGATGTTCTGGTCGTACTCGAGCAGCAGTTCCGTAGGAAGTTGCGTCAGATTGAAGAAGCGGGCCGCGATCGCGTGATGGAAATGGTGGACATTGTTCTCATCCAGCCCTTCGAGCGTCTCGTTGCGCAGGTGTTCGGCCAGATCCTCGAAGCGCTTCACGTTGAATAGCGAGAGCAGCCACTGGTTGAGCACCAACTTGTAGGGGAAGGGCACCTGCGGGCGGTTGGTGGCGCGGGAGCGCGGCATCAGCACTTCTCCATATCAGCGTGGCGTGCAGGCCGACCGCCGCTCGCGTTCGTCTCGCGCGTGACCTGTTGCCTGGGGGCCGGTGTCTTCAAGCGCCCTCTGACTCGAACATCAGACGATGGAAGTCCTCTTCGATCAGCCGGACCTTCCATCTGTCGTCGGTGGTCTTGAGGTTTTCCAGGTTGTTCCCGCCGTTGACGTAGATGAGATCGAACTCGCTGTCCTTTGCCGAGTAGCCCTGTTTGGTGAACCATTCGTCGAGCGCCAGGTTATCCTGCTCCGGCTCGCCGGTGAGCTTGCGCCAGATGATGAGCGTCTTGCGGCCATCAGGAATGGTGCCGGTGACCGTGCGGAACCAGTATGGGCCGTCTGCCTCCTGCTTGAGGCGTCCCTTAAAGCGCAAGCGCTTCTCGCTGTCGCGTTCAAACGTGGCGTTGAAGTTCTGTGGCGCGGCGATGTGCTTGACAGTGAGACCGATCAGCCAGTTGAAGGTCTCCAACAGATCGACGTTCACCTCGCGGCTTTCGTCCGAGCCCGGTCGTTTGACCTTGAGCTTGTAGGCCGTGGGATCGATGAATGCCTGCACGTTGAGCAGTGACTGGCTGCCGCGTGTTTCAACATTGAGCATGTAGCGCAGCAGGTACTGCTCCTTAAGACCGTCCGCGCCCTGGGCATCGCCGGCGTCGAGCAGAAGTTGCTGCGTGTCGCTGCGCCGGGCTTCCAGGTTGTTGAGTGCGTCCTCGTACGACTCGAGGCGCACGACCTTGACGATGCCCGGGCTGCGCTTGGCTTCCTCTGCCGTGGCTAGGCGCTTGGGTTTGCCGTCTTTCCACTCCGGCGTGAAAGTCACCTTCTTGATGCGCGGCAGGAGAACCGTGTCAAAGTAGTCGCCCATTTCGACCATGATGAACTTGCGACGTCCACCGTCCTCGCGGTTCAGGTTGATAACCGCGTGGCCCGTGGTGCCGGAGCCGGCGAAGTAGTCAAGCGTGAGCGCTTGAGGATCACCCAGATATCGAAGGATTCTCGCGATGTCTCGCCAATTCTTGGGATTGTCGAACACTCTGCGGCCAAAAAACGCGTCGAACTCCTGAGCGGCTGTTTGCGCATAGCTGTAGTGGACGCTCGGCATCACTTGGCCGTCGCTGTCAAAAAGGTAGCTTACGGGACTTGGTATCTTGGACTCATCTGGCCCGAATTCAATTCGTCCTTGGTCGTATGCCTGCCAGAACCGCTCGGCCGTTGGGTATACCCAGCCACGAGAAGGTATCTTTACTGGCCGCTTGGTTACCGGATGTAGAACTTCGTAGCGAGGTCCGCCACCACCTGGCCAGCTGGCATCGCGGTCATCTCGATAAGGGCCTCGCGGGCCCACTTTGGTGTATCGCAAAAGACGCCGCCGCGGGTCGGCAACTGGAATGGTCTCAAACCATGCTAGCCATGCCGTCCGAATGGCGGCCCAATCATCTGAATGCTCTGCGCGTAAGTGACCAAACAACTCGCGAGCTTCGTCGATTCCGTCCTTTGGCTCTCTGAACGCTACTTGCGATGTCGCCAACGCCGCGCGGTCGTGCGCAACCACTACCATGTACTCATGCCCCACGGAGAAATAGCGGGCGTCGTTTTTGCGATTCCTGTCCCAAATCAGCTTGGCGACTTCTTGTGGTCCGTATACACTTCGAACAGCCTCGCATAGGCGATCCAGCTCTGTATCGTCGATGCTAATCGTAACCATTGCCAGTGGACTTTCGAGCGGGCGCCCTGAGCTAAACCGATCTGTCAGCATCGCAAGCCACGTTGAATGCTGATATGAATCCTTGTACGGAAAACCATCATCCCCCGTGTTGTATGGCGGGTCGATATACACGCAGCCCACACGACCCCGATACTTGGCGTGCATGAGATTTAGCGCCTGAGAATTATCGCTATGGAATACCAGCCCATCAGTCGGCTCATCCACGTCGGGCAACGATTCGAGCAGCCGTGTTATGAACCGGGCATTGAAGTGGCGGGTGTCGACTACCAGCGTGGGTTGAGCTCGCAGAAACGCCGCAGTTACCGGTGCTTCATACCCTGGCCTCATCAAGTCGCCAACGATCTCGTCAATGGAGAAGAGGTTCACCCACTCCTCACGCTGAGCGTTGTTCTCCGCGATCTCCTCGTAAAACGTCTCCGGGATGCAGCCTAACCTGATGCAGTAGCGGGTCTCGACCACAAACTTCTTCTTCAGCCACAGCTTTTTCTGGAAGTCCTCTAGTTGGGCGAGGAAGTCGATGATCTTGCCCGCGATCCTGCGAATGACCTTGATCTTGGAGAGGTACTGCTCGACGCGCGGCGCGGTTTCATTCTCCACGTCGTCCAGGTGCATGACCTCGTTCTTGATATAGAAGTCCAGCTCGCGCCGCAGGAAGCCGCCCAGATCCTTGTGGATGAAATAGTCGAAGGTGTTGCGCGCGGTGTAACGCTTGAGGTGTGCCTCCAGCCGTGTGTAGTCAGCTGTCTCTCCGCCAGTCGTGACATGCGGCTTGCGCAGCACATCGATCCACGCGGCGAGTGAGGCTTCGGACACCGCCAGCACACGCGCGGCAGCGATCGCAATGAGATCCTTTTGCGACGGTGGCTTGCTCTTGCCCTCGCGGGCATCGTCGGGCCAGTCGGTGAGTGTAACTGGGCGGTACTCGAAGCGGATAATCAGGTCCTTGCCCCGCTCGCCGTCCTCCTCGGCGATGAAGTCGTGCCCGGAATCGCCGGGGGCCGTCAAGATGAAGACACGATCCCTGCCCTCCATGGCCTTCACGTTGCCGTGCTCCCCCTCGGCCGCGTCTGCCAGCCGGAAGTGCACGCGCATCGGCCTCTTGTCGTCATCCGGTCGCAGTCGGAAGGCATAGTCGCGCAGGTACTCGCTGGTCTTGATGTAGTACTGGTCCTTGTTGGCCCAGTGGAGCGTGACCTCCTCGCCTTCGTAGGGGATGGCATAGACGCCAGGCTTGTAGACGCGCTTGGCGAGGTAGTCGCCCTCGGAGTAGTAGCGGCGGAAGAAGCTGAACAGGTGGTCGTAGACCTCGCTTTCCAGTGCGCCCACGTCCACGGCTTCGCTCTGGAGGCGGGCGCTCAAGTCCTTGACCTTGGGTGAGTGCGTCGGGTCCATGCCCGCGGCTTCGATTCCCGCGATGACCTTGGCCAGCTCTTTCTCGGTCTCAGCCTTGTCGGCTGACTTATACTGGCCGAATGCCGCCTGCACCTGTGGCAGCAGGTCCTTGTCGAGAAACTGCGTGACCTCTGCGCTCTTGCGTGCATGACGCGGTAGAGTCCGAAATCAAGGTCGGGCCGATCGAGCTGGAACAGCTCTTTCAGCAGTGTCTTCAGCTTTTCGTATTTCTGGCTCATGGGGCATCCGTCGAGAAGTAGCGGCGCTTGGGATCCTGCGGGCCGGTGCCGATTTCACGCACTAGACCAAGGGCAACAAGTGCGGCGAGGCGTGTGCGTGTTGCGCGCGGCGTGAGTCTGATCTGGTCGGCGATCTGTCGGGTCGCGAGTCCATCGGGTGCCCGGACCAGGGCCACGATCGCGCGATCGGTTACGTCGAGCGTGGCCGACTGCACCTGGCCAGTGCGCATGGTGACTCGGAATCGGATACCGATCTCTTCCAGCACCGGGGGCGCGAGCCCGGCGTCACGGCACGCCGCGATCATACGCTGGACGCCGCTGCCCCACTGCTCCACCAGACCGAGTTCATGCAACACCCGGCCTATGACGCGATTGCGCATCTTGGAGACGCCGAGCGGCAAATCTGCGACGGTGAGGCCGAAGGGCAGCAGGCCGGGATTGTCGATCTCGAGTCGGTCGTCGAACACGGCGACGCGGATCGGTGCGCCAGCCTGGGAATAGTCGGTATGCGCGATCGCGTTGATCACGGCCTCTCGCACGGCCACGGGCGGCAGGGACCAGTGCTCGCTGCGCCGCAGCCGCCCGATTCGCGCGCCATGGGTCGAATGCTTTTCCACAAAGGCGATGGTCTGTTCGATGGCCTCCAGCAGTGGGCCTTTCAACTCGGCGCGATCGGCGATTCTGGCGCGATCCATACCGCTGAATCGGCCGACCTGAATCCAGGCATCGGGGAAGTGTCGGAGCCGGTCGAGGCCAAACAGCAGAATGCCGCCCGCCGTGGGAACTTGGCGCCCCTGGTGTTTGGTGATGAGGTGGAGAGTCTCCAGATCCTTCTTGCCCAGCCGCCGCACCGCTGCAAAGGACTCGGAAGCCGCTCGGAAGTCGATCGCTTCCGAGTCGAGGCCGGGCATCGCACGTTCGTCGAACGCCACGCCCTGCGCAAAACGCTGCATCTCGGCGATGAGCGCATCATCGGCCCGCCGGTTGGTCGACCCCACCCGCACGTACGTCCCCGCCTGCGCACCAGCCCTGACGAGATAGTGCGGGCGTGCGGCGCTGGGATGGACCTGCACCGCCACGACATGGGTCTTGCGATAGGCCAGAATTTCGAGATCCGGTAACAGGCGCGGGGCGATGGAGTCGGTGATCAGGCTGGCGATCCGCTCTTCCAGCGCGAATGGGTCGGCAATCCCGCGTACGTGCCGAGTCCCATCCTCTACTCCGACCAGGACAACGCCGCCGGCCGTGTTGGCGAAGGCGACAACCGTGCGCAGCAGTCCCTCGGGCGACGACAGGTCGCGCTTGAACTCGAGGGTCTTGCCTTCGGGGCGGCGCAGGGCGTCGAGGAGGTCCACGACTAGGAAGTGTACTCGGAAGTGGTGGCCGTCGCCAGCCTTCCGAGTCTGCCGGATCGCGGCACCCAAACGAGCCGCTTCATGCGACCGTCCAGCGGATGGTAAAGAGCGCGTCCATCGCGGAATGCTGCGCGAGGCGTCGTTCCAGCGATTCGATGAAGGAATCCCGCTTCTCCATGATCTCGTCTTCGGTCTTGAAGATATCCTGCCGCTGGCGACGCTGCTGCTTTTCCAGTTTCTGTAGTTGCTGCTGAATCTCGTGTTGTTCTTCGAGGGTTACGGCCTGGCGCGACTGCCGTCGTAGCACCTTGATCTGCTCCTTGGTATCAAGCAGGGCTTTCTCCGCCGACAGTACCATATCGTCGGCCCATTTCTCCAACTTTTCGCGCGCCTGGTTGAAGTGCACGCTGTTTTGTTCGAGCGAACGGCTCACGGTGGCCTTACCGTGCCGCTCCGCCTCCGCGTTCAGGCGTTGTTGCATCGCGCCCGGGATCGGCTCATCACCGAGTAAACGGCCCGAACAGGCGAAGAGCTTCTCCATCGTTTCCTGGTCGAGAGAAGCGCCGGAATCGTCAAACCCGGAGAAGAGCAGGTATTCCTCTCGCTCGTAGGACTCGACCACGAGTCGTGCGAGCGTAAGGAAGCCGCTTTTGCCGCGAAGCGCTTCGACCGCGTGAATGCGGGTCGGGTGATGCGACACGTCGAAGATGATCTGCGCCGAGGAAGTCGGGAGTCCCTTCGCGCTCTCGACAACGTGCTCGCCCAACGGGTGCGAGAGGCGGTAAAGGAACTGGCTGCACTCCTCAACGCCAACCTCATCTCCGCCTGGCGTTGACTTGGGGTGCGACTTTGAGATCAGGTGGTAGCGGCCGGTCGCGATCTCGGTGCGGGGCGGGCGGTGGAGATCGAAAGCCAGTGCGTCGTCGTCGAAGCGGGCGTTTGCGTCGAGCATGAAGCGGGTCACCGACCAAAAGCGCTGGCCAAAACGATCGAGTTGAGCCTTCGCGTCGTCGAGTTGCAAGCGCAGGCGTTGATGCACGTCCTCGTCGAAGTGCTCGAACAGCGACCGGCGCGTATCGTCCATGCGCGTGCGGATCTGCTCGTCCATCTCCGCTTGCAGAGCGCGGAACGCATTGTCGATCTGCTCTGGCGTGCGGCATTCCTGGTAGATGGCGAGGATGCGCTTCTCGAAGTCCACGCCAGATTCGATGGTGCCAAGCACCTCATCGGAAGCGCCGAAGACGCCGTTGAAGAGGCTGAACTTCTCACCCAGCAGTTCGAGCACGCGGCGGTCGGCCTCGTTGCGCTCGTTCAGAAAGTTGATGACCACCACGTCGTGCCGCTGGCCGTAGCGGTGGCAGCGGCCGATGCGTTGCTCGATGCGCTGTGGGTTCCAGGGCAGGTCGTAGTTGATGACCAGCGAGCAGAACTGCAGGTTGATCCCTTCGGCCGCGGCTTCGGTTGCTAGCAGGATCGAGCCTTCATCGCGAAAGTGCTCGATGAGCGCAGTGCGCACGTCCACGGCGCGCGAACCCGAGGAACGGCCGGTGTCGCGGTTCTTTTCGACCCAGCGCTCATAGATCGTGGTTGCTTCCGGCCCGCCGTTAGTGCCGTTGAAGAGCACCACCTGTCCTCGATAGCCGTGGGACTCGAGAAACGTCTTCAGGTATTCCTGCGTGCGGCGCGACTCGGTGAAAATGAGCGCCTTTCGCGCCGCCCCCGTCGTTGCCATCTGTTCAAAGCCGATGTCCAGCGCGGTGAGCAGCGTTTTTGTCTTTGTGTCTGTACCGATCCTGCGCGCCCAGGTAGCGAGTCGCTGCAGAATGTCGATCTCCTCACGCAGCTTCTGCCGGTCGATGGTGCGCGGCGCGCTCGCGGCCTCGGCTTCGTCAGTTTCCGCCAGGATCTCGTCGAGCAGGTCGTCCTCGATCTCCTCCGCCTCGATGAGTCCTTCGGTGAACTCCGCGTCGTCATGCACCTTCTCGTCGCGCAGGGTTTCGAGGCGCGCACGCAGCTTGTCCAGCGTAGCAGCAATGGCCAGAGAAGACGACGCCAGCAGTTTGCGCAGGATCAGCGCGGTCAGGTGACGCTGGCGCTCTGGGAGCGCGTAGCTGTCTTCGCGCTGCAGGAACCCGGACACCGCCTCGTAAAGGGCGTGCTCATCATCGCTCGGCGTGAACGGTCGCGTAATCGGCCGCCGTTCTGTGTAGCGGATGTACTCGGTGACCTGGTTGCGCAACGTGCGCTTGCAGAAGCCCGAAAGCCGCTGACGAAGATCGCTGATGCTGCTCCCAGCGCTGGCGTACTGGCTGCGGAAGGAGTTCAGATCCCCGAACAGGTGATCGTCGATCAGGGTCGAGAGGCCGTACAGTTCGAGCAGCGAGTTCTGCAACGGCGTAGCCGTGAGCAGGAGCTTGCGGCAGTCCTCGGTCGCCCAGCGGATACCCTGGCCGATCCTGTTGCTCGGCCGATACGCATTGCGGAGCTTGTGGGCTTCGTCGATGACGACCAGATCCCAAGCGATGCTTTTGAGTTCCTCGCGTAATGCGTTCGCGTAGTTCATTGACATGATGAGCACGGCCTTTTCGTTCAAAGGCGCGCGCCCGCTGCGTCGCGCCTCACGGAAGGCCTTGGCGTCGAGCACGCGCGTGGGCAGGTTGAACTTCTCCTGCAGCTCCAGCGCCCACTGCTTGCGAATTGATGCCGGGCAGATCACCAGCAACCGGCGTTTGCGTTCCGCCCAGAACTGGCAAAGCACGATACCCGCCTCGATCGTCTTCCCGAGACCGACCTCGTCGGCCAGGATCACACCCTTGGAGAGTGGTGATTGCAGTGCGAAGAGTGCAGCCTCGATCTGATGCGGGTTGAGGTCAACAGCGGCGTCGAACAATGCCATCGAAAGGCGATCCATTCCGCTCGTAGCCCGGCGTGTCAGGTCATGAGCGAAGTACTTGGCCTGGTGAGGGGTCAGCCTCATCGGCACAGTCGAGGCTTCCTTTCGGGTGTGTGCATCGATGCGCTTCGTGTGATTCAGTTCTGGGTCTCCGGGAGTATCGGTCATTGTACGTCCGACGCTCGCGTCGTGAGCGCCTCAATGTCACGGGTTTGGCTTCACTGAAGCTATAGGACCTAACATCGATTGTCCCAGGTGTTGTTCACCACTCTGCGTCTAGTAATGGGGGCCTCTTTCAGCACCGAACGATCCCCAGCTCCAAAATGTTGTGGTTCGAATGAAGAAGTTGTCGAATTCACTTGTTCGTTTAGGAAACGCCGGTGCGCACTCTGCGAAACCCTGCGTGAAACCATTCGTGGTGAAGAAACAGTGGTGCATTCGTCAGGCGTTGAGCCGGCTGCGCACTCTGCGAACTCTGCGTGAAACCAATTTCCGTCCTAGCCGAACAGGCCCACGTACCAGATGAACAGCGGTTCTCCCCAGGCATGCGCAATCGCGCCGCCAATGGCGAGGAACGTCCCGAGAGGCAGATACGTGCCGAGCATTTTCAGCTTGCCGCGGAAGAGCGTGATCGGAACGCCGATCAGCAGTCCCGCCATCGAACCGAGCATCATGGTGAGCAGCGCGCCGCCCGGCCCGAGGAAGGCACCAACCATTGCCATCATGTGGATGTCACCGACGCCCAGCGCGGGTTTCTTGAGCGCAGTCTCGGCGGCCCACTTCACGGCCCAGAAGAAGGCGTAGGC
>JBBDWZ010000168.1:0-26134 GCA_040902615.1 Gemmatimonadota bacterium
GGTTGCGAGGTGCACCCGGCTAGTGTAGTTTATCCGAAGTAACATTAGCACCCAGAGCGCCGATGCGCCCGCAGCGCAAGGCGCGGCGACGCAGGCATAGCAGCGCTATTTCAAGGAGTCCGCAACGACGCGATGCGGGATGCAGCGTCGCTCGAATGCCAAGGGACTTCGGCTACACTACACTAGTCAATCCGAACAGCCGCGGCTCGCGGCACGTGCCTCCTGTGCGCTGGGCAGCAAAGCGCGCGCCGCTAGCGCGTGTTTGCAGCGCTGAGCGCGATTGCCCAGCCGCGCCAGCCGGATACGCACCCGGTAATTCCCGGGGTCGATCAACGCCGCAGTCGTGAGCGCCGCGCGGTTGCGCTGCGCAGAGTAGATCCCCATTCCGACCAGTTGGGCAGAACTGCGCAGCGTGCCGAGTGCGGAAAGCAGCAGCACGCTCACCAGCGCGACGTTGCGGACGCGTGATGAAACGAAGTGAGGTCCCGAAGTCTCGACGGCAAGCAAAGCCCCCAGCGCGGTCCAGACCAGCAACGCCGGCAGCGCAAGCAGCAGGACCGCATCGAACAACCCGGCCACCAGCGCCGACGCTGCCACCGCGATCAGAGTAGCAGCAGACAGCGCTTCATCCAGCAGTTGTGAACGCAGGAGCTGCTTCAAGCCGCGCAGGCAAACCATTCCGAACACCACCGCCAGCAAAAGGGCCCCAATGAATCCGCGCTCGGCGATGAACGCCACCCAGTCACTGCTCGGCCAGGGATTCGATGTCGTGCCCGGCTCGTTGCCATCGAGCGATGGATCGCGGCGGACGGCGACACCCGGATATTCGACCGACCAATTGCCTGGTCCCGCGCCGAGCAAGGGATTGCGCACGGCCAGTACCATGGACCGCCGGTACTGCACCAGCCGACCGGCGCCGCTGCCCTCCTGGAAATTGGCGACCCCGCGCATCGAATCGAGGTACGGATTCTGACTGCGCCAGCGCAATGAGTTGGGAATCAGCACAGCCGCCAGCACACCAATTCCCATCAGCGCAACGATTCCGGCGAACCTGCGTCGTGCGGTGCCTTGCCGCAGCGCCGGTGAGAGCAGCATGGCCAGCAGCCAAACAGCGAGGGCTGCGCCGGCGGCAAGCCAGCCTGCGCGTGAGCGTGTCAGGATGAGCGTGACCGCGACCACGCTCACACCGATCGAGCTGAGTATGAATGGCAATCGGCGGGTCGATCGCAAAGCGGAAAACAGCACGAGCGGCAGGCCGAACGCAACCATGTGCGCCACGAAATTGCGATTGCCAAGGGTGCCGCCGGGCGATCGGTTCAACGAGAAGAAATCACTGCGCACGCCGTACGCCTGCAGGCACGATGCGATCGCGCCAAGGACTACGGCTATCGTCAATGCGGCCAGCAGCGGGCGGTGTAAATCCGCTTCACGCAACGCGCGCGCGCACCAGAAGACTGCAATGGCCGACGCGCTGATGGTGAGTGCCCGAATGCCCAGCCAGATGTTGGTGGCAAACACGACCGAAATGACACTCAGCAGGAGGTAACCGACCAGCAGCAGGTCGATCCAGCTGAACCTGCTCCGGCGGAACGAAACTGCTGCAAGCCAGAGCGCGGCCAGCGCCGTGATATGGAGCGTGAGCTCCTTGGGAACGAAAAAACGGTCCAGCTCGAAGGCGTTGTACGTAGTTGCGATCAGCACCACGACGATCGCACCGGCCTGGAGCAGGCGCAGTGTCCAGCGGAGACGTTGGTCCGGACGCTCGAGCTCCGGTAATGCTGCAGGCCCGGGCTCGGGGACCGGGCCGAATGGGCTTGTTACGGGCGCTTGTGTTCGCAGTTCCGGCCGCATTGTCCGGTAAGCTCACGGGTGAGGTTGCGCGCAGTCAACACGGGATCGAGACGCAGGGTATGTACCGGCGTTGTCAGCCGCCGCGCGGGCGATACCTTAGGGCATGCAACTACGACACTTTCATTACTTCATCGCGGTCGCCGAGGAAGGCAGCTTTCTCAAGGCCGCCCGCCGGCTGCGAGTCGCGCAACCCTCACTCTCCAAGCAGATCCAGGATCTGGAGCGGGAAATCGGCGCGCTCCTGTTTCAACGCCTGCCGCGTGGCGTGCGGCTGACCGAGGCGGGACGCGCGTTCCTGCTGGAAGCCCGGCTCACCGTCGAGAATGCCGCACGCGCAGTCGCCAGCGCACGCCGCGCGGATGAGGACGCGGTCGCCCGCCTGCATTTCGCGCATGGCCGCGTCGGTCACTATGCGGGAGTGCTCGGTGAACTGCTGGCCGCCTTCCGGATGCGGCACCCGGAAACGCAGGTTCAGATTCATCGATTGAACGAGACCACTCAACGCGCTGCGCTGAGGGAACACCGCGTCGATATCGCCGCGACCTTTACCGGCAGCTTGCCGGTGCCCGGCTTTGCCGTACACGCGCTGTTGAATTCGTCTGCGACCGGTGTCCTGATTTCTTCCGCGCACCCTTTGGCCGTGCGCAACGCGATTTCATTGCCCGAACTCCGGCCACTCACGTACCTGCACGTGCCTCGCCGCGTCTCACCCGAGATTTATCGAATCGCGTTGGCGGCATTGCTCAGTCGCGGGCTGATCCCCGATCGCTTGCGCCCGCGCGCCAGCGACGATCGCTCCGCCGCACTTCATATTGCCACCGGTAATGCCTGGACGCTGGCCAGTGCGCACACCGCGTCGGCCTACGCAAACACCGATGCGATCGTGTACCGGCCATTCCTCGAGCCGCCCATTCCCTTCTGGCTTTGTCTGCTCTGGCGATTGGACTCCCCCGCACAAGTCGTGGCGAATCTGATCCGTGTCGCACGGGAATTGGGAATGGACGCGACGCCACGCCAGGAGGTCGCTCAGCCGGCCTGATTGGCTCGCTCGGCGACTTTTCTAACCGCGGCTTCGGCGCAGACACCGACCTCGGATTCCGCCGTGACGCAGATGCTGAGATCCTGCAGCAATCCATCTCGCAGATCGTAGATCCAGCCGTGCACGGTGAGGTTGACGCCGCGCCCCCAGGCTTCACGCACGACCGTGGTCTGACTGACGTTAATGACCTGTTCGATGACGTTGAGCTCACACAGCCGGGCGTGGCGTTCCGCTTCGGTGGTCAGCGCCTCGAGTTGCGCGTGGTGTTTCCAGCGCACGTCCTGCACGTGGCGCAGCCAGTTGTCCACCAGTCCCAGCTGGTGATCACGCAATGCCGCGAGTACACCCGCGCAGCCATAATGACCGCACACGATGATGTGGCGGACCGCCAGCACGTCGACCGCAAACTGAATCGTCGATAAACAGTTCAGATCGGCGTGCACTACTACGTTCGCTACGTTGCGATGCACGAACATCTCGCCTGGCGGAAGTCCGACGATCTGGTTGGCCGGCACCCGGCTGTCGGAGCAGCCGATCCAGAGGTATTCCGGTGCCTGCTGTCGGGAAAGGCGCTCGAAGAACTCGGGATCCTGCCGCGTCGTCTCGGCCGCCCAGGCCCGGTTGTTTTCGAAAAGCTGATTCAATACCCGCATCCGTCTAGTCTCACCCGATTTCGTTGGAAGCTGTTCTCGTGCGATCTCCATTGTGCTACGTCAAATGCGCGCGCGAACTCCAATAACGGCCATCCTGGATCACAACATGGGCCACGACCCGGCCATCGATCCATTCATTGATGAGCTCCACGCTGGCAGCGAGTGGAAGAGTACCGCCATCCTGGACCGTCAAGCGCAACGCATCGCGTTCCCGAACGTAACGTTGCAGCAGCTCGCGGTCACCCGGTATCGCTCGCCGATACAGCCGGAAGACATCCCGGACCGCGGCGTACCCGTCCGCGATCTGCAGGAAGCCAGCGGCGCGTGCACGATACGCGATTGGGAATTCCAAGTTGGTATATCCAATCACGGCGAATGGAGAAACGATCGCGAATCGTTTGGTTGGTGGCCACTGCTCGAGGTCGAGCACTCGCGGGGGAGCGTTTTTCATTCCCGTTGAATCCGCGCGCGCACGACGTAATGAATCCCGAGGGAGTCAGTCGTAACGCCCAACACGTGATCGCGCGCGAATACGGGCAGCACCGGAAAGATCGTCCAGGTCACGTCATTGGTTGCTGGCCCCAGGTAACGCCCTTCCGCATCGAAAACGTCGAACACGCGGCCACGATCGTCGGCGCGGCCAATCGCATGGATCAGCAGATGGCCTTCCGAGTCGACGAAAATGCGATCAAAGGCCGGCATGGTCGCAGGGATGTCAGCGCGACCAAACCCGGGTGGACCCGCGGCCAGCTCCCGTACGATCGAATCCTTTTCTTGCTCCGTGACCGGCACCCGCGCAACCGCTCGCTCGATGATGCGAAGTGTGTCTCCTGCGAACGACCTTTGGTAAATGCGGTAGTCGCTGGTAAAACCAAACCAGACATGCCCAGCCGGATCGAATCGGAAGGTAAGTCGCGGCGCGAGGCCGAATAGGGCCATTGGAAGGGCACTTGCTGGCCGATTCTCGAGCTTCGGCAGGCTGTCAGCGATCGCGCCAGCCGAGTCCATGCGAAAGTATGTGAATACGCTCTCTCCAGTGGGACCGCTGCGAGCACCAACCTCGTAGAGAAAACCATCGCGGCCAAATCCGCCTAACCATGGAAAGACGACTCCACGGTTTGCGGTCTGACGCTCGAAGAGATGATTGCCCAGCGAATCAAAAACGCTGTAGCGGTTGTTACCGGCATCGGCTACCCACAACCGGCCACGATCATCCCAGGCAAGGCCGTGAGCATTCTGGAACTCACCGGGACCTGATCCCTTCCGGCCGATGGTCCGTACATGATCTCCGCCGCCGTCGAATACGCGGACCTCCTGAGCCTGCCCATCGATCACCAGAATGGAGCCTTGGGGCGAAATACCGACGGCGCTCACCCGTCCAAAAACGTCGGGTCCAATGCCCTCCGCGCGACCGATACGCAGGTCCTCAACGATCCGCCATTGTTCCGGTTCGCTCCAGATGCCATCCGCTGGATTCAATACACGAACGGCGCCGCCAGGGAGCGTATCCATCGTGCCGCGCCATCGGCTCGACGTTGAACCCGGCTGTGTATCGCAGCCAATCGTGAGAGCCAGGAACGCCGCGAGGAGCGACGAGCGATGAGCGACGATGAGCGACGATCGTTGAGCGACGAGCGACGAGTAACTGCTCAGTAGGCCCGCATCCGGCATGAGCTGCGCTGCCACACGCACACCCGCACTTGACCGCAGCGCTCTCACGAGCGCGTGCCCGCCAGCGTAATTACTCGTCGCTCGTCGCTCCTCGCTCATTCCTCAATGACCAACACAGCGCCCTCGATCTGAACCGCTAGCGCATCAAACAGGCGATCCTCCAATAGGTCCTGATGCGGAAGTTCCTGGTGACAGTGTGGGCACTTCGGGTTTGCTTCCGCAGTGAAGCGCCCGCCGCATGGACACGATGGCAGGTTGCCGGTGATCTCCTGGATCAACGCTTTGGTGGGCACGTTGCCGTAGACGCGGTGAAAGTCCTCCGCGCGCCAAAACAGATTCGAGCAGGTATCGCAGTAGAAGTGAGGGTTCAGGTTGCCCATGCTGCCGTATCGATGGAATCGAATCGTCTTACGGCAATGCGGACACGCGATTTCATCGTTGGGGGCCTGGGTCACGGTGCGCACGGTCATTAGTGACTCTCGGTGAGGTGAGCGCCCGGCTGGCCATTCCCACCAAGCTAGCGACCAGCGACGAGTCACAGAATCTACGGGCCCGCTTCCGTTAGAGCGCCGTGGCCACGCGCGTGCCGCGCAAACCATCGATCTCATCTGAGCGCGGGGCCGCCGACGGCGTTGTTCGTCGCTCGTCGCTCGTCGCTCCCCGCTCGTCGCTCTATAGCTCGTCGCTCCTCGCTCCTCGCTTCTTCACCCACCGCACCTTCGCACCTCGACGATCGCGCAGCAATGGATCCACGGCAGCCCGCTGAACGTGCGAGTTGATCGGCAATATAAGGTCGGTGCGACCGTTCCAGCCCATGGCACTCGCTTCGATGTGGACGCGCACTGACTCTGCGTGCGTGGGCTCGCCGAAGGGGTTCAGCTTCCAATGATAACTGTCAGGCCGGATCTGCGAGGTGAGTCGGAGGTGTGCTACGGGGGAGGCCGGTGCCAGAGCAACCAGTGCGGCACCACCGTTCTTTGCGGCACGAGACAAACGCACGGCTTCACGCTCGAGCGCGCGCGTGACACCCGTGAGCACTACCAGCGTAAAGCCACCCGATGCGAGCAGCTCTTCCGCACACGACAGCGCATTCACCTCGCTGCCCGGCCGCAGCAGCATGGGGCCGGGCACCCAGCCATCCGCTGTGACCTGGTGCTGCGCGTCGATCCAGGCACTGCGCTCGGTGGTTTCGACCACGGACAGTGCCGCCGCGCGCAGCACTGCGGTAGCTCCACCACCGGGCTGCCACAACGTGAGCCGCCCACGCGGAAGCCCGCCACCCGGCAGCAGCGCATCCAGCGCGGCCAGTCCCGTCGGCACCGCGCCCGCCGTCCGAAAAACCAGCGGCTTTGCGTTCGGAAAGCGCTGCTCGATCGCTTCACGCAGTGCGATCACTTCTGCCACGGCCGACGAGCTGCTGCTCACGCGAATCCGCTTTCGCTGACGTTTCCGGGCGTCAGCCCAGCCAAAGCAACGGCCGGCCTGCTCCCGGGGGGATAGCAGGTCCGGCCGCGCAGGCCGGGGAGGCCTCACGACCCCAAGCTAACCCGAACATATCCCGAAGACAAGCACTAGAGCGGCAGCCAAGCGCGCGCACTCTTCAGCTTCTCGGACTGTTCAATAGTGGTAACGCGCCTGGAGGATAGCGATTCCGGATTTAGTAACGCGGTAAACCATTCGATCCTCTGCGGTCAGGCGGCGGCTCCACACGTCCGACCCCAGATTTTTCAATGGTTCAGGTTTGCCCTCACCTCGAAAAGGATCGCGCCGGGCGGCCTCGATCAGCTTCACCAGCCTCAGCGCAATCCTGCGATCGGCCGACACCCAATACGCCAGATCGTCCAGGGCCTCAGGCCCCGACTCCCGGGTCCGGTTCCCTGCTGATTCCGGAAATACTCCAAGCCCTTGATCACCTTCAACCGGGCGAGCTTCGTCGCGTCGGTGCCTAACGAGGATAGGATCCTCGAATGCATTGCGGCGCTCCTGTGCGCCGCGCCGAGTGCGCGCATTCGATCACCGCAACGTAGTCGCCGGATCGACCTTCGCGACGCGCCGAGCCGGTACATACGCGGCGGTCAGCGCGGCCAGCAGGAGCACGCCGCTCACGCCGAGAATCGTGAGCGGCTCGAGTGATGCCGACTCGAAGAGCAGCACCCTCATTGCACTGGCCAGTGGCAGGCTTACCGCGATGCCTGCAGCCAGGCCCACCACAACCAGCAGCGTGATCCGGCGCAGCAGTAACACACTCAGCTCGCGAGGCTGTGCGCCCAGGGCGCAGCGGATGCCCAGTTCGCGTGCGCGGCTTGCCACCTGGTAAGAGACCAGGCCGTAGATGCCGAGCGCGGCGATGATGAGTGCGAGCAGTCCGAAGCTGGACGTGAGTGCGGCCTGCATGCGCGGACGGGTGAGCGCGCGTGCGCGGCTATCCATGACCTGCCGCACTTCGGGCACGGGAATGGAACGATCGAGCGACCAGACGGCATCACGAATGGCAGTGCGCAGCTCATCGATCGAGCGCTGCGAGCGTACCAGCACGGTCATCATGGGCATGACCATCTGGGTTACCGGCAGGAACATCAATGGCGGCGCGGCCCTGGCCAGTTCGACATCTCGGAGGTCTGCGCTCACGCCGATCACGGTGATCGGATCGTCATCCACACCACCCCAGTGGAATCGCTTGCCCACCGCGGTCTGGTTCGGCCACATTTCCTGGGCGAACGATTGCGTGACGACCGCCACACGAGCCGCTCCATACCTGTCTGTGGAGTCGAAGGTGCGTCCCTCCAGCAGCGCAACCTGCGCCGTTCGAAAATAACCGGCCGTCACCACTCGCCAGTCTGCCTGCAGCAGTCCTGACGGGCCAATTTCCGCGGCGCGCTCGACCGGCGTCACATCATTGACGAAGCGGAACGGCGTGAACGGGTTGGTGGTGACAGCAGCCGCCGCGGTCACGCCGGGGATTTGTTCAATGCGGCCCATGAGCTGCAGGAAGAACACGGCCTGGCGCCATTCTTCCCTCAAATAGCTCGTGGCCGTGAGCTGTAACGGCACGGCGGTCAGGTGGTCCGCCGTGAAGCCGGGATGCACTCGCTGGATCGACCACAAGCTGTTGATCAGCAGTCCCGAGCCGAGCAGCAGCACGGTCGCCATGCCGACCTGGACCACGACCAGCAGCTCACGCGCGCGGCGTGATTCGCGCAGCATACCGCCGCGTGCACCGGACTTGAGCAGCGAAATTGTATCGGTTCGGCCGGCCCGAATGGCAGGTGTCAGACTGAACAGCATCGAGACCAGCACAGCACAAAGCAGCGTGAAGGCGGCTACCCGGATATCCAGCTGCATGGTCTCGAGCGCAGGCAAGCGATCGACCGCAAACGATTGCAGTGCATCAATCGACCACGCGGCGAGGACCATGGCCGCGGCGCCGCCCGCCAGGCCGAGCAGGAGGCCCTCGAACAGCATGTGCACCACCAGACGGCCGCGGCCGGCGCCCAGCGATGCGCGCACCACCAGCTCCTCACTGCGCGCATTCACGCGGCTGATGAAAAGACTTGTGATGTTGGCACAGGTGAGCAGCAGGAACAGCAGCACGGCCGCCATCAGCGCCCACACACTGGTGCGCATTTCTTCACCGACGATTGCATGATGCAGCGATTCCACGCGCACATCCCAGCCCCGAACGGCAGGGTGGTTTGTGCCAATGCGCTGCGCGATGGCAGAAAGATCACGTTGTGCGGACTCGATGCTGGCACCAGCGCGCAGGCGGCCGACCATGCTTAACCAGTGATCGCCGCGATCGCCAGCCGGATTGGGAGCAAGCGGTACAAATACATCGGCTGCCGGCACGGTAGCAGTGACCGGCAATACGCCGATCACGACATGCGCCGCGCCATTCAGAAGAACGGTTTGGCCGACAATCGCGCGGTTCGCGCCGAACTGGCGGCGCCAGAGTCCATCACTGAGCAGGGCAACTTTCGTCGGCGCGCCCGGTGTGTCATCGGCGGCCGTGAAGTTGCGGCCGATCTGGGGAATCACCCGAAGCACGTCGAAATGCGACGCACTGACCGCCGCACCGGGCAATTGCTGCGGCTCGCCGTTCCCCACGAGGTCCATCTGCTGTTCGCGATAGGCGGCCAGCTCCAGGCTTCGCGCCTGATCTCGAAAATCGAGGAAGTTCGGTTCCGACGCGGAAAAATCCTGATGCTCCGGTGTGCGCTCCCACACCTGAACCAGGCGGGACGGTTGGTCGAACGGCAACGGCCGCAGCAGAGCCGCATCGAGAACGCTGAACACGGTTGTGTTCGCGGCTATGCCGGTCGCCAGCATGAGCAGCGACAGGAACGTGAAGCTGCGGTCGCGCAGAAGTGATCGTGCGGTTTGGCGCAGCTCTCGTGCGAAGTCCATCAAGTCATTCTCCAGCCGGGGCATGAGTGACTGAAGGCTGGGAAAGCGAAGCGCATGCCTGCCCATTCGGATTGTTAAGCCATACGCTCACAATTGCTTATGGGATTCTTGCGGGAAATGGAGCCCGCTCACGCGTTCGGGAACGAACGGGCATTCCCGATTACGAACACTCGCCTGCCAGCGATTTCGACCAGTGACATACCCCATCGCTGCGCTAACCTGGCAATGAGTGCATCCGGGTCACAACGCAATCCACGATCGCTAAGCCACTCGGGTAATGCGGCTCGGTAGGCCGATCGTTGTCATCACGTGCCGATGCCAGCAGGTGCGTGCGCAACTCATCCTTCAGCTCATCGGTGCAGCAGCTGCCGCCAACGCACGGTTCGATGTCTCAGGGACTGCGGCCCGTGCTCGTGGTCATCGTGGACACACCACCCGTCACCTTTGACCAGTAGCTGATCCACGCCGCGCGGATGCCGTCGATCTGGTTGAGCAGCGCGGCGCTGGGTTGTTGACCGTGCAGCGTGACGACTACCATGGCTGTGTTGGCTGCCTTCGGGGCGTTCTCGAAGGCAGGCACGCGTGGTCCATTGTGCGCGATGACATCCTGGATCGTGATTGTAACTTTTTCGGCCGCGACGATGTTGTTGCCCTCCGGCGTTCTGCCGACGTTGCGCTGATTACGCAGGATGAAGAAGTCCGGCACGCCGGAAGCCGGAAGAAATCCCATGAGATAGAGCTCGAGATACGAGAAACCCGACGCGGGGTTCATGGTGCCGTTGGCCAGTTGCGTGAACGTGCCGTCGCCGTTGTCCTTCCAGTTCGTGCCGCCCATGATCGACGCTTCGACCGGCCGGCTGTACGGGAACGGTACCGGAGTGCTCACGCTCCCCGGCCAGTGAGTGGCACCGGACAGTCCACCTGGATCGTGGGGCCCGCGCAGCTCGATCGTATCGCCTTTTACGATGGCGCGCGTGCGCGTGGACCAGCGATGTCCCAGTTCGTGACTGATCTGCGCGACTGCCATGTTGTATCCGGGGAATCTGCCGTCAGGATGTCGCTCCTGGGCTTGAACGGCACCCACCCATACCGGCTGGAACCAGGTCACCTGCAAGCGACCTGCACTGCAGTAGTCCTGCAAGCGCATGCCTTGGTCCATGCGTGGGCCAAGTCCGCTGACTTTTTGTCCGATGTCGCCCACGCTGCGTGTACCAGCCTCCTGATCGTCGACGCGGAAGTCCGAATACCACACCATGAAGTCGAAGCGGTCGCCGAGCGCCTGGATCACGCTGCAAGCCATCGATTCGGAACCAGGCAGCCCGTAGTGATGGAACGCTTCGAAGATCGTGGGCTTCGGTGCATCGGTAGGCTTCACGGCTGACAGGTCCACCGGTTTTGCAGGCGTTGCTCCACCGGTCGGCACGGCATAAACCCCCACGACGCCATCACGCGCCGTCATCTCCCGATAGGAGAGATCGATCCGTCCGTCGCGATGCAGAACGGCCTGGTAATGGTGCGGCGTTCGCGTGAAGGTCACATCCTGCTGCCCGCCGGTCGGCTCACTCACATCCCAGGTCACAACCAGGCGGTCGGGCAGCTCGTTCAGGTACCGCGCGCCGTTCATTCGCAGCTTGAAGAAAGCGGCAATGACCGGAATCTTGTTGACCATGCCCGGACCCGCCGTCTGCATGTGCACGAAGCGGTCGAAGCCTATGTCGTTGTAGCCACCGCCAAAGGTGATCAGTCCCGTGCCGAGCACCTGCATCTCTTCCCAGTTCCGGCCGGAGAACGGGAACGAGAACCGGCTGAGCCGAACCGCGTTCCCCTGCATCGCGGAGCCCCGCGCGGTGTCCCACTGAAGCGGCAGGTTCTGCGCACGGAATCCCGATCCCGATGGCGTGAAGCGGATCGTCCGCTGGTCGAGATCGAACAGGTTGTGATCCGCAATGACGCCCGAATCCAGCTCCAGCAGGATGAGATCCCCGCGTGTGGTGATCGTGCCGATGTCCCGGCCAGGCACCTGTTTCACCTCCGTGCCGCCGCGCGCCGTGTTCGAGTGAGTGTTCGCGCGCTGCCCGGAGACCACCAGCGCACCAGCCACGATCATCACACCGCAAAGGAACACGATCCGTAACACTTTCATCTCATCGCCTCGAGCTCCTGGACAATATTCCTGGCCCCATGAAGAAACCTGCCCGTCAGCTTCACCTTCGTGATGCGTCACTTGATGGAAGGATGTGCGCGGCCTATTACGATAAACTGCCTGAAGTAATCCGCTAGCCTCTTCCGATGCGTCACAGATGCAGAATACGCCCGGATTCTTGCGTGAGCGCTCGCCAGACCAAATGTGCCCGAAATACTCAGCGACTCGCCACTGAACGCCGCCATCACCGCCAGTGCCAACTCGATCGGCTACGCGCGTCAACCCATTCGTCGGGCTGCGGCAGGACTAGTCACGGCATTCGCCTGACAACCACCGGCAGCCGCGCGGCTGCAGACGCAGCGAAGACTCCAGCGGCACCGGTGACGCCGAAGGAAACCTTGCGTGTGTTGCCCGCTCCGCGCTCGTGCTCGAGCAGGAGGCCGGCATAGTTGGCATCGAACACAAACACCATCAGCTCACCATCGTAGGTTGCCGCGGAGTCAGTCGGTCAGGGACCGTGAGATGATCAGACTCGGAGAGGGTTGGTGGCAGCAAGGCCGTGGCCCCCCGCCCGAGTCCGTTGGCCCAAACCCCTGATCCCTGATCCGCGATCCGCGATCCGCAATCCGCAATCCTGCGATCCGCAATCCGCGCCTATCCGCGCAGTGCAGTAGTGGGATCCACGCCGGCGGCCCGCCACCCAGGCATGGCCCCGGCAACCGCAGCGACCAGCACCAGAATCAAGGCGACCACGGCATACACAGTCGGATCGCGCGCGCTCACGCCAAACAGCAGTGGTTGCAACCGACCGGCGGAAAGCACGGCGATGAGGATACCCGCAGTCACACCGATGGCGGTGACACGTACAGCGCGGGACACGACCATCCCGATCAACCGGTTGCGGGTTGCGCCGAGCGCGGCACGAACGCCGATCTCACGGCTGCGCTGCGCAACATCGAACGCCAGTACCGAATAAAGGCCGAGCGCGGCAACAATCAGAGCTAGCAGACCGAAGACAGTGAACATGGTCGCGCCGAGCGTCCACGACCGAGTTTGCTGGGCGAGTTGGTCCTCCATCGACTGGACCTGCGCGAAGCGAATGCGAGAATCGGCGGAGACCACCGCACGGCGCATTGCGCTCTCGATCGCCGCCGTTGGTTTGTTTACTCGAACCACGAAGAGACGGTGCGCGTGAAAGGGCGGAAGCTGCCGCTGCGCGACCGGTGTGTAGTATTGCACGGGCGGCTCGACGCCGATCTCGGAGTGCACGGCATTCTCCACCACGCCAATGACTTCACTGCAGCGGGTTTCAGCCCGGCCAACATACAGGCATTTGCCAATCGGGTCCTGTTCACCCCAGATCCAGCGCGCGAGACTTTGATTCACCAGCGCGACGCGCGGTGCGCCTTCGGAATCACTGTCACGAATCGGCCGGCCACGCAGAATGCGCAGACCCATCGCCTCGAAATAACCGGCACTGACCTGTTGAATGAGTGGCGAGCCGGTCAACGGCCGTTGAATCGAATCGACGCCTTCAGCGCGCGGCATGGCAGTACGGCGTGCGAGGAACGGATAGCTCTCGGTAATGCCAACGGCCTGCACGCCTGGAATTCGGGCCAGCCGCTCGGCGGCCAAGCCAAAAACCCGGACCCGGTCAGGACCCAGCTGGTCTGCAGCCGTGCGCGGCGTGATCTGGTACAGGCCCTGGGCATCGAAACCAAGGTCGCTCTGATGGATGCGCACCAGGCTGCGCACGAAAAGGCCGGCGCCCACCAGCAGCAGCACGGACAGGGTGGTCTGCAGCAGTGCAAGCGTAGTCCGCACGCGAGACGTCGTGCGAGTAACACCGCCCGCTGACGCGAGCCGCAGCACTGCGCCCAGCTCACCGCGAGCAGCTCTCATGGCCGGTACCGCGGCCGCGATCAAACCCGCCATCAAGGCGACGAATATGATCAACAGCACGACACCGCGGGTCAGACCTGCATCGTCCCACGCGACATCAGGCAACAGCGCGGTACGCACGAACGCGCCGCCCCACTTGAAACATGCGAGCGCTGCCGCGCCACCGGTCGCCGACAGCAGGACACCTTCCAGAAGGATTTGCGCAACCAGACGAATGCGCGAGATGCCGAGCGACAGCCGCACCGCAATTTCGCGCGTCTGCCGAATCGTCCGCGCCAGCATCAGATTTGCCACATTTACGCACGCGATGAGCAGAACCAGCAGTGACACGCCGAGTAAAAGCCGGGCAACCACGCTCTCACCACCGGCGAGCGGACCCAGCGCAGGCAACACGGGCGCCACGATTACGCCAGGATCCTTACCGTAGCTTCCCTTCGCGATGTCCGGCGCCCAGCCGGCTGCGTTCAATGCGGTTGCTTCGTCAGTGGCTGCTGCTACGCTCACTCCCGGCCGAAGCCGCGCGGCCAGCTCGAACCAGCCCCAGCCGCGATCGTCCTGCCACCCGTTTCCCTGCAGTTGCGGCGCCGCTACGTGCAACGGAATCCAGAAATCGATTCGCTGCAATTCGGGACCCGTGAACCCGCGCGGCGCGATGCCGACGATCGTGTACTTGCCATAACCAAAATCCAGCGTCTGTCCGATCGCGGCCGGCGCACCCGCAAACTTGCGCTGCCAGTAACCGTAGCTGATCACCGCCTGCTGCGGCCCCCCGATCCGATCCTCCTCCGCCCTGAAGAAACGACCTCGCGATGGCTTGACGCCCAGCACTTCGAAGAAATCGCCGGTGACCGACATGCTGAGGCCTTCTTCAGCCGCCTCGCCTTTCCCTATCACAACATCGTTCGTGCTGAAACCAGCCACTCCACTGAAGCCGCGCGCGGTCCGCATCTCCCGGAACTCCGGGTAGCTGAACGTGCTGTTGATGATCCGCTTGCCCGCTGCGTCCGAGTAATACGACAGGTAGAGGCGCTTTACCTGGTCCGCATCGGTGATGTGCGGTGGCGCGGAAAGCAATAATCGCTCGACGATCCCGTACATGATGGCGTTGGCGCCGATCCCGAGTGCGAACGTCAGGATGATGCCGATCGCAAGCCCGGGTGAGCGCGCCAGCGATCGTACAGCGTATCCGACACTCTGGCGCAACGCATCCAGCCGATCACTCCAGCGACGCTGGCGTTCGGCGCCCCGATCGATCGTGCGCAGATCCCTGCGATACGATGACCAGTCGCCGAAGCGCTTGAACGCTTCCTGCTGCGCTGCCTCATGTGTGTACCCGCGTGAGACCAGCTCATCGATGGTGTATTGGAAATGCGCGGCCAGCTCTTCGTCGAGGTCCCGATCCACGCTGCTGATCCGCAACAGTCGACGTATCCCGTTAGGCAGTCGCTCACTCATACTGCCTCCGCCGCCTGCAATACCTTGAAGACCGCGTCCACATACCGCGCCCACTCCTGCGTCTCGGTCGCCATCTGCTTCCGGCCACTGCGCGTCAGTGAATAGAACTTCGCACGACGGTTGGTCTCGGCGATCCCCCATTCCGCTTCGATCAAGCCGCGCTTCTCCAGTCGATGCAGCGACGTGTACAACGCGCCGTCATCCACCTCGAGCGTGCCCTCCGTGGTGTCTCGCACCCAGCGCGCGACTTGGTAGCCGTGGCGCGGCCCGAAGACCAGCGCCTTCAGTACCAGCAGATCCAGTGTTCCTTGTAGCAAGTTCATGGCGGTTGTCCTTACCTCAACATTTGAGGGCAAAAGGTAGCCGCGCGCCAATCCAGACACAAGTCTCGCGCTCGACCGGCCACTGTCTGGTGTGTAGGTTGCAGCTTGAGGGTTGGTTGCACGACTAACGGATGGATGATCATGAGACGCTTCGTTTTCATACTCGTGGTTGCATTGAACGCATGTTCGCCGGGCTCACCGGAAGGTGCACGGCCGCTGCCTGAAAGTGCAGCTAACGCAAGCGCGATTCCCTTCCTGTCCGATACTATCACGCCGGCGGAGCTGGATCGGCGGGTGGCCCAGTTCGCACCGGCTGTGCTCGATTTCGATGACAGCACGCTGCAGCCCTGGGAGAAGCAGGTGCTGAAGAAGCTGGTGGAAGCTTCGTTCGTCATGCACGAGATCTTTGCCGTGCAGGTGCATGAGCAGATTCCACAATGGCGTGCACGTCTCGAAGCTGAGCAGGGAGACGGCAAAGCTCGAGCGATCGAGTACTTCGAGTTGATGGTTGGACCCTGGGATCGGCTGGAGCACGATTTGCCGTTCCTGGAGGTGGGAGCCAAGCCGGCAGGCGCGGCCTACTATCCGCCGGACATGACCAAGGCGGAATTCGAGACACATCTGGCCAGCCATCCAACGGACAAGGCCGCATTCACAGGGTACTTCACGGTCATACGGCGCGATGCGCAGCGCCGTCTGGTGGCGATCCCATACTCCGAGTATTACCGCACGAACCTGGTTCGCGCGGCGCGGCTGCTGCGCGAGGCGGGAGACATCGCGCAGAACGCATCGCTCAAGGACTTCCTGCACAAGCGCGCCGCTGCATTCAGCTCGAACGATTATTATGCGAGCGATGTTGCGTGGATGGACTTGAAGGACAGCCGGGTCGAGCCGACGATCGGACCGTACGAGGTTTACGAGGACGCACTGTTCGGCTACAAGGCCGCGTTCGAGAGCTTCATCACGGTGGCCGACCCGGGCGCGAGCAGTGAGCTGGACGGCCTGAAGGGTCGGATGCGCGACCTGGAGCGGACGTTGCCGCTGGATGACCGGCACAAGAGCCTGGACCGCTCATTCGAGAGCCCGATCCGCGTGGTCGATGTGGCGTACACTTCCGGCGATGCGCGGCGCGGCGTGCAGACCATAGCGTTCAACCTGCCAAACGATGAGCGAGTGGTCGAGGCCAAGGGCTCGAAGAAAGTGATGCTGCGGAATGTAATGCGCGCCAAGTTCGACAAGATCCTCACCCCGATCGCGCAACAGGTTCTGGATCCGGCACTCACCCGCGATGTGCAGTTTCAGCCCTGGTTCATCAACGTGTTGATGCATGAGCTGGCGCATGGCCTGGGTCCCAAATCGATCACCACTGCGTCCGGTGAAAAGAGCACGGTGAACCGCGAGCTGAAGGAGTTGTATTCACCGATCGAGGAGGCCAAGGCCGACGTGACCGGGCTGCACAACCTGAGCGTGCTACAGCAGGCTGGCGTATACGATGCCGATTTTGTGCGGCGCGCCTACTTCGGGCACATGGCGGATCTGTTCCGCGCGGTACGGTTTGGAACTTCTGAAGCGCACGGCAAAGCCAATCTGCTCCAGTTCAACTACCTGCGTGAAAAAGGCGCGCTGCGCTACGATGAGAAGTCGGGCCGTTTCTCCGGTGATCTGGCCGCGATCGTGGATGTGAACCGCCAGCTTGCCCGTGAGCTGCTCACATTGCAGGCCGAGGGTTCGTACGCGAAAGCGCAGGACCTGCTCACACGCTACGGCAATGAGCGTCCCGAGCTGAAGGCTGCGCTGCAGAAGCTGCGGGCCGTGCCGGTCGACGTGAAGCCGCAGCACACGATCTTGCAGAAAATGCAGAACTGGAAGTGAGAGCGGCGGCGATCCTAGAGGCTCTGACTTGCGCGGCGGTGGCGGCGGCGTGCGCGTCGCCACCCGCTTCCCGGTAAAGTCACGGAATTCCAAGTCTTGCCCACCTGAACCAGGCTTCAGCGAATTACACGGCCGGTCGCAACCATTGAAGCAACCCAGAACCCGGCCAGCAGAAGCGCTACACTCACGAGTACTGTTAGTGGCCGTACCACCGTGCCGCGGACCGTGAAGCCGATCGTGTGGTGCACCCAATTGCGGACCCAATCACCGATCGGCTGACCCAGCGCGTTCCTGAAGGCGACCTCGACCGGCTCATCCGCTTTCCATAAACTCGCAAACTGTTGGTGAGTCGAATTGGCTACTACCGCCGCCAGGAAACGATCGCCAACCGGAATCCGGCCCTCTCGGTAAAGCATTAGATCGGGGATTGTATTGGTAAGCAATCCGATTGGCAGCGTGGAGCCATCGATGGTTCCGGCGCTTCGAACCTGGAGCGCTGGATCGAGTACCAGGCTGCCGCAGGCATCGGGGCGGCCATCAACACACCGCTGCAGAGCCAGCTTGAGTTCGGCTGGAGTAGGCCGTTGCGGGGGCATTTCCTGATACAGCGGATGCAGGTACAAATGTGTAGCGTCGGGCCGTTGCGAAAGCAGGGTGTCGCTTTGACGCCAGCTCGCGCGTGCGACATCGTAGTCGCGCTCCGTCAACCAGGCTTCGATGCCGCGTCCGGGCCGGCCAAACGCGGCGTAATAGGCGCACGGCCCCAGCAGCGGAGCGGTCAAAGCTGCCCGTCGTGGATCGATGCTTCCCGTCGATTTCATCGGTGGGACAACGATGCGCACAACCGTCAGACAGGTCTCCGCATTAGATGCGGGCGCGGCAAATGCAATGTCGGAGCCTTGCGCCTCATATGCCGTGACCTCATTGGCCGCCGTCTGCTGTGTGAGGCGCGAAGAGTCGATATGGATTACGGCGAACACGGGTAGGAGCGATTGCTGTATGTTCAACTGGCGCCACTGCCGTTCGAGCTCTCTTGTGAACATCACTGAATCATTGGCAGTTGCCGCGCCGCCAGTTACCAGCACCCGAAACGACTGCGTGTCCGCAAGCGGATGCGCGCGCATGTCGTGCGCAATCGAATCACGCAGCTCATAGGCGTGGAGCGTACGCACTGCTTCCTGCAGCCGCGCCTGACTGCCCATGGCCAGGCGGGTATTGCGCTCAGTGGAGCTCAATTCCGCCCAACCGCCAAACCCGATCGCAAATACCCAATCGTGGTATGCTGTTCGAGACCTCAACACGATCCCGATCACGATGACCGTAGTCAGGACCGCACCCGGGATCAGCGCGCGCCTCATCGCCGTACCGGTCTGCGCGTGGATACGCCGAGGACGATCAATGAGATCAGCGCCAACCCGAGTACACTACGTGTGGTGGGTACGGAGCTGACCGGACGCCGGGTCACCTCACTGCGCCAGAGCGTCATCAGTGAATCGATCGGTACACCTGCGGCCGTAGCCAAACGCTCACCGAGATTCCGGTCCGCCGTTCCTTCGAGGCGGCGCCTGGCGTCGACGCCTCCGGTTCGCAGCGTAACGCGCAAGAGAGGCCCGCGGATATGACGGAAGACCTGCGTGAGTCGAGAGCTGCCTCCCGGTGGATCCGACAAAGGCATTTTCTCGGGCTGGTCCAGCTCGAGGAAACGCTGGCAGCCGGATGAGTTCCCTTCGGCGCAGCTCCGCGTCAACGAGTCTTTCGCTGTTGCCAGCTCAATGAATGCGTTGGCCAGGAATCGGCGCTCCCGCGGCTCAGTGATTGCCACTCCCCACATCCAGGAGGGCAGGCCGACTGCACCGACGATCTGGCCCGCCACATTGTGAGCGATGCCGCGGCCCAGCTCAGCCCGCTCCCGCGAAATCGTACCCGAACCAAACCCGCGCTGCGTATCGGGCGTTCGATAACTCTGCATGAGGATGAGATCGTGCCCCGGTTGACTTCCTTCGCCCGCTTGCAGTACGTAGACGATGTCGATCGTTTCGAGGACACGTGCGCCAGCACCGAAACTGTCGAGCAATAATTGCCACGCCTGCGGGGCTGCGTATCGAACCAGCGGCGTCAGTTCCGGCTCGGACAGCACCACCAGCGCGCCTGCGCGCGTCGTGTCAGTCGCCCGTGGCGAAGGCACCACGCCCCTGGATCTGGTCCGGTTCATTGCCCGCCAGGACTGCTCCAACGTTTCGACTCGCATGCGCTGCGATTCCGTGGACTGTGCCATGACTCGGGCATCCACTGCAATCAGCATGAGCGAACCCAGGCCGATGCAGAGCCGCTTCATCGTGCGATCACACATCGATCAGGAACCAGCGACCGGTCATGATGTGCTCGAACCCGAGTCCACTCCACAGCGCGGACAGCCCGCTTTGCAGGACATTTCCTACCGGTGTCGGCGAAAGCGAATTGACAACAACGAAAAGAATCAGAATCCCGGCCACGTAGTAGCCGGTGCGCGGAGTCGCGCTCCAGACCGCAAAGAAGAGGGCGTAGGTCGCGAGCAGCGCTACGCCGATGCGGAGTGCCAGTCCGGTCGGATACGCGTTCAAGCCGGGAGGCACCTCGATCATCGAGGTTGCCACCAGCGCCGCCAGCCAGAGCGTCAGTACGATGAGTCCGGCAAACAGCAACCCGCTGACGTACCGGTACAACACAAAACGGTGCCTGGGTATCGGCAGAGACAGTGCATACACATGCCGGCCAGCATGATCGGTGCGCCAGGCATGCATGGCCAGCAGAAAGCCGCCTACCCAGACCAGGGTGTGATACCAGCCATTCGCGGCTTCGAGACGCTGCGCGAGCCCCGATTGCATTTCCAGCGAATTCTGGAGGTCGACGCTGATGGACCAGATCGCTACGACGATGACTGCCAGCGACAGCAGCAAAACTGACCAGCGTGACCATTTCCATTGCACCGATAACATTTGCCCGAACATGTATCACCTCAGGTCGAAAGGCGGGCGAAGTCCGAACTATCCGAAGCCGGCTGAGCGAGCACCGCGCGCGATTGCAGCAAGGCAACGAAGCCCTCCTCCAGATCCAGATCGATGACTTCACGCAGCGTGATACCATTTTCGAGCAGCCACTCTGCATGCTGCGTTTGCCAGTTTTGCACGGCCCAGGTTTCACTGCCCGCGACCTCAAGATCGCGCGTGAGTATTGTGAAGGGTGGCGCCGGGAGCATCCGCGGCACGCCGGCTACCCGCAGTCGCTTCATCCCGGACTTGAGTATGTCGATGGGCAACTCGGAGACGACTCGGCCACCATCCAGGATCGCCACGCGATCGCAGATGCGTTCCAGTTCGTGCACCAGGTGACTCGAGATAAAGACCGTGGCAGTGCGTTGCGCTACGAACTCTACCAGCGCCGAGAGTACCTCTCGCCGTGCCGCCGGATCCAGGCCGTCGGTCGGCTCATCCAGCACCAGCAATTCCGGTCGCTGACTGAGCGCGAGCAGCATCATCAGCTTGCCAAGCTCACCCTTCGAAAGCCGCGACAAAACCATCGCGCCGTTCAGCCGAAACGCGCGCTGAAGCTCCGCAGCCAGACCGGCATCCCAGGTCGGGTAAAATGAGGCGTGATACTGAATGGCCTCCTCTACGCGTAACGTCCCGTACAGGTGCGGCCGTTCCGGGACGTACCCGATGCGCGCCAGAACACGTTCCGCGTTTTTCGGCACGGACTCTCCCAAAACCTGGATCGTGCCGGCGTCCGCTCTCAGGTGCCCAAGCAGAAGGCGGATGGTCGTGGTCTTGCCCGAGCCGTTCGGTCCCAGGAATCCGTAGATCGAGCCCGTCGGCACGGCTAACGAAACACCGGTTAGACTGAATCCCGGCCCCGCTCGATACTGCAGACCGCTTACTTCGATTGCCGATGTCATCGCTTACCGTCCAGTTCCGCGTCGATCGCGACTCTCAACTCCGCCAGGGAAAGACCCTTTCGCGCGCCGCTTGCCAACAGCTCCCGTACCAGACGCCTCGCTTCAGTCGCACGCTCGCGCGCGCGCCGCGGTGCGCCCACCTCGCCCACGAACGTCCCCGAGCCCTGCCGCATCTCCACCAGTCCTTCCGATTCCAGCTCCCGATACGCCTGCACCACCGTCGCCGGGTTGATCCGAAGATCGGTCGCCAGTTTCCGCACCGATGGCAGTCCGGCACCCGCGGCCAGCTCACCCGCCGCAATCGCGACGCGCAGCCGGTGCGCTATTTGTTCGTAGAGCGGAATCGGACTCCGCGGGTCCAGGTGTTCGAACATGTCCTCGGCAACTGTATCGTTGTTACGATACAGTGACTCTTTCGCTGCCGCCTGTCAAGTTCGGGTGCACACGACCGCTGCAAGCTGGGGAAACGACTCAGGGATGACGCGCTGCAGAGTCCAGGCAGAGCCTTATTGGCGGGACCGGGGCGGAGCCGCGTTGCCGCGTGCCTGTTCCAGCTCGGCGGCGGCGGTGCGGGCGTCCTGGTTTTGCGGATCGAAGATCAACCCGGCGCGTAGCGCGCGCAGGGCTTCCGGATGCTTGTTTTCGAACAGGTACACGCGCGCGCGATTGAAATGAGCGGGTGCCAGTGAGACATCCAGCTCGATCGCGCGGTCGTAGGCCTGGCCAGCGGCCGTGCGATTCTGCTGGCGCATGTAGGTGTTCCCCAAATTGAAAAATGCCAGTGCGTCGAACGGATTGATCTCGGTAGCGCGCAGGTAAGCGGCTTGCGCGCCCGCCTCATCACCGGCCGCGCCGCGTGCGCGGCCGTAGTTCACCAGCGCGAGTGAATTGCGCGGCTCCGCGGTCACCGCTGCACGCAATACTTCGCTGGCCCCGATGGCATCGCCGCTGTCCAGGCGGGCGACACCCAATGCCTGCAGGAACGCGGCATCGTTCGGCAGCAGCTCGACCGCTTTGCCATACACAATGAGCGCGTCAGGCAGGCGGTTAGTGGCACGCAGTTCATCCGCGCGATGCCCGAGGGCAATGGCCCAGCGGCGGCGTACGCGCAGATCGCGTTCCCCGAGTGCACCGATGTGCTGGGCCAGGCGGGCGCGTGTCCGCGCGTCGCGACCGGCGTCGTAGTGCAGTATCGCGAGTGCGATCGCAGTGTGGTCATCGTCACGCGAGCGAGCCAGACGTTCGAGCAGGGCGCTCAACCGTCGCGGCAGCGTGCGTCCATCGGGTCCCGGCATGCGCGCGAAGTAGCGGCCGAGTGCATCGAAGTAGGCAAACGGATGCGTGGTGTCGGCCTCGAGCAGAATCTGCTCGAGCCGGTCGAGGCTGGGATCTTCGACCAGCGCGCCGACGATCGGGCGGAGCGGCTTGAGCTCACCCCAAAGCCGCCGCGTGTCCTGAGCGAGCTGGTCCGCACCGCGATCCTGGTGACAGGTCAGGCACGCGTTCACGACACCCAGCCGCTGGTCGACTTCCGGGCGTGGCACCGAGATCGTGTGGTCCGAGCGCGTGTAGCGGATCTGATTTCCGACCGCGGGCTCCTGCACGTACGGCATGTGACAGGCGACGCATCGGCTGCCGCGAGAATCGACGGCATGTTTGGTATGTGCCGGCACCGAGTCAGCCTTTGCCGGATGACAGTCGGTGCATTGCGCGTCATCGAAGCGATCCGCCAGCGGTCGGCCGTTGATATCGCGGTACCCCTGGCCGTGCGGCTCGTGACAGTCGACGCAGCTCATGCGGCCGGTCAGGTAGCAATCGCTGTAGTAATGCCCCTGCTGATAAGCGAACGTGCGGGTCCGGCCGTCGGGATGCACTTCATCGCCGCCCAGCAGCGCAAACTTCAAGGAGTACCGGTCTTCCAGACGACGACCAGGCAGGTAACCGAACCTCACGTCGACTTTCACGCCATGACAGCGCATGCACACGTTGACTGACTGGGCAGCTGTAGCATCAAAGAGCCGATCAATGCCGAGATCGTCGGCAGTGGCATTCCGAGCGAGCTCGACGTGACGACGGCCCGGACCATGACAGGACTCGCAGTTGATGGCGAGGCTCTGGAAGTGTGAAGCACCATCGCGCAGTTCGATCTGACTGCCATGGCACTCCTGGCAGGTCGCGTAGCGCGGTGAGCTGCCCATGACCCGGGTCGGTGGCCAATCACCGCAGTCGGCGATCGACATGCTGTCCGTGATGGTGGCCCAGCCGCGATTGGCACGTGTGCCCGTGCTGCAGAACCAGGTACTGTCGGTGCGTGTGATCTCGAACGGCAGGAGCCGCAGGCCGCCATCCGGATGGCGCCAGAGAAACCCCTGCGTGCCGCCGCCCACCATGTGTCCTGCGCCCACCACGCCCACGATCGGGTAGTGATCCACTCGCTCGGCCCAGCGCACGACGAACTCGTACTGGCCAGCGCTCATGCGAGGCTCGACCGTGGCATCGCGGAAGCGAATCGGCTCTCCATCAAACTGGCGCAGCAGCAGGTCGCGAGGTGGCGCCTGGCCCGCGCGGCCGTGCGTCGATGCCGACCAGGCGGCGAGCTGCGTCTGATGACAGCTGCCACAGGCTTCCGCGCCGACGAAATCGTCGCGCTCGATGGTATCGGCCGGTGCTGAAGGGGGTGGCGCGAACGCAATCAGCGGCGCGCTGTCTTGGGTGCGTGATCGCTTCGCGACGATGATGATGGTCGCAACGATGGCGATGGCGCCTACGACCAGCGGACCCACCAGACGCAGGCGCGAACGGTTCCGCACGCGCCGCACCGGTGGCGTCTTCTCCTTACGCCTGGACTTTGCCATTCGCGCAGGCGGTCAATGCGGTTGGTCCTGATGTTGGAAGAATGAATGACCGAACAACACCATTCTACGCGGGCGGAAGGCGCTGGAGCAACGGCCTGAGAGTGGAAATGAAAAGAGCGAGCCGTCTGGGCCCGCCCTCTTCATGCGAGGAACTGCTCCGGGATCTATGCTGCGCGGCGGACTGCGTCCAGCACAACCAGCACTGTAAAGGCTACCGGTACGGCCATGAGTGCCAGTCGCTCCCACCAGTAAATTCTAGTTTCGTTCTGCATGCTGTCCGCCGATTCAAGTGGTTCTTGCAAGGTTAGACGTCACTATCTGGAAAATGGTTGCAAGTCGATTTCGCGTCCCGCTCGCGCGCGTGCCAACAGCACCAATCCGAGTGGCTGACCATGCAGGACGACCAGCGAGATACTGCGAGTATTTGCGATATCGACGCGCGGGTCCTGCTCGAGCAGTACGAAGTTCGCTTCACTACCCAACACCAACGTGCTCGATCTTCCATACGTGACCGGGGGGGCTCCCGGTTTCACGGTCGCGGCCTGCAGTGCCTGGAGCGGTGTGTTTCCCCGCTCGACCAGGCGTGCGAGCTGTTCGTGCAGATCGGCGTCCGGCTGATCCGCGCGCAGCGACGTCTGCGGACTCAGTTCGGTGACGCCGTAGCCCACCCAGCGCATTTCGCTGCCGATGGGCGCGGCCGCCGTGAAGCCGGGCAGCGCGAACCGTCCGCGGCCATCCATCACGTGCTTGGATCGAGCACTGCGCTTCACGCTGGTGGAACCGATCCGGCAAATGCGGCCGTTGCTGATGGCGATGGTTGCATTCCGGACCAGGCCGCCGGTCTCCGGGTCGATGATGTGAACGTTCCTGATTTCGAGTGTGGCGCGATCCGCACCACACCCGGCTACGACAGCCGCGCCGAGACGCGCAGTGAGCAGCAGGAGCGTCCACATGTTCAGCCGCTGATCTGACCGAGCGCAGACGCAGCCGCGCGCCGGACCTTTGGATCGCGATCGGTTTCCAACAGGCGCACCAGTGCGGGAATCGCTTCCGCGTCTTCGATCTGACCCAGAGCGTGTGCGGCCTGGATGCGCACGCTGGCTTCCGCGTCAGTCAACATCCGTGAGAGCGTTGCGATCGCGGACCGATCCTCGATCGTGCCCAGCGCCCAGGCCACGGTGCGGCGCATCCGCACGTCCGGATCTGCCGCCTGCTCGGCCAGTGCGCTTATCGCGTCGCGGTGCTCGATGGATCCCAGCGCCCAGGCAGCGGCGATACGCACACTCAGATCGCCATCGCGCAGTGCACGCCGTGCGGGATCGACACCCGTGGGCTTGTCGTGATAGCCCAGCGCCAGCAACGCTGCTTCGCGCGTTGCCGCACTGGTGCTGCCCAACTCGCTGCGCAGCTCGGCACTCAGGTCACCGACCTCGGCGCGTCCCAGCAGCTGCGCTGATGTGTAGCGCACGCAAGCATCGGCGTCGCTCAAGGAACGACGCAGGACCGGCAGCACGCCCGGCCTGACGACGGCTGATCGCTGATTCCAGTCCGCGAGCAGTTCCTCGGCGCCGACACCGGCCGGATCATGCAGGTAGCCGCCGCCGTACCAATTGCCGAAGCGATTGTCCAGTGATCGGCGCACCAGCTGGCAAATCGTGGGATCGAGTCCACGGACCTTGGCCAGCAGTTGTGTTATCTGGGTCGAGTCCTGTGCTTCGGCCACCTGCGGTGCACGCCAGGAGTCGAATAACTCGGTCGCTTTGCCGCTGGTGGTCAGCAGCAACAGGCCGCCACCGAACATCAGGGCAAGGGTTCCCCGGAGTGCGAGCCGGCGTTGGCCGGCCCGCACCAGATTCTGCTCATTCATGTTGTTGTCTTTCGACTCTGCTCAGCCGCCTGGCCGAGGCCTGGGCTGCGGTTGAGGTTGAGGCTGTGGTTGGGGCTGCGGCTGTGGGTTTTGCCAGTGATTGCCGCCGCGACCGAGTGCCTGCGCTGCCATCTTGCGCACGGCCGGATCCGGATCCTTGAGCATTTC
>JBBDWZ010000169.1:0-7595 GCA_040902615.1 Gemmatimonadota bacterium
CTCGTTAGTTCACTGCTGCCAAACGCGCGACCCTGCATAGTTACGGTGCTCTCGCGAGCACGCGCCCGATGAGGCGGTTACTCGTCGCTCATAGAGCTCGTCGCTCATAGAGCTCGTCGCTCATAGAGCTCGTCGCTCATAGCTCATGGACGCAAGAAACCCCCAGCCGCTACACGTAGCGTTTGGGGGTTTGCTTTCCGCTGGCAGGATCAAGTCTTGGTTCGGTTGTCACCGATCGTGTGGTGACTGACCTGCTTCCTTTTCCCTCTTCGTGCGGTCCACGAGTCAGGTGTCCCGTAGCTCACAGGACTACAGCTGCATCCAGCGACCTTGCAGCCGGCTCGAGTCAGGCCGAACAACCTGTCGAGCTGTCACGCAACAGACTTCTCTGCTACGCGACCGACATCCGAAGTAATGACCGCTTCCTCGAACATCGTGAGCAACAAGCTAAGGGCGAGTCGAGAGTGCATCAAGTCTTTCGGCTCCTATTCGTAACGTTTCGCAAACAGATGAATGTGCAAAGATGTTCGCGAAATGTCGGGCCACGGCCGCTTCGACATCCTTCATCATGATGGTGCTGCCGGCCCTGCGTCCCATCGAGGTCACGCCGTGATTACGAATACCGCAGGGCACGATCGAATCGAAGAACGCGAGATCGGTATTCACATTGAGTGCGAAGCCGTGACTGGTAATCCAGCCGCTCGACACGCGCACACCAATAGCAGCAATCTTCTGATCGCCGACCCAGACGCCGGTCAATCCGGTGATGCGCGTCGCGTGAATATCGAATTCCGTGAGTGCATCAATGAGCGCATGTTCGATGTCGCGCACGTAGCGATGCACATCACAACGATCGGGCTTGAGATCGAGGATGGGGTAACCAACCAGCTGGCCGGGGCCGTGATAGGTGACATCGCCACCGCGTCCGGTTTCGAAGAGTTCGATACCGAGTAGTGCGCGCTGTTCGGCATCGACCAGTACATGTTCATCCCGCGATGATGTGCCGAGCGTGATGACATGCGGATGTTCGAGCAGCAGCAACTGATCCGGAATTTCCCGGGCCCGACGCGCCCGCACCAGGTCCTGCTGCAATGCGAGAGCGTCGGCATAACCGACGGTGCCGAGTGATCGAACGATCAGCGGCCGAGCGTTCATCAGGTTTCGGCCGGGAACCGCTCCAGGGCTTCCTTCAACGCAGCCAGGAAGCGTGCCGCGTCCGCGCCGTCGACAATCCGATGGTCGTACCCGAGAGAGAAATACGAGCGTTTACGTATCGCGATTACATCGGACCCGTCCGCCTCGATCACCACCGAACGCTTCTCGATCGAGCCGGTACCGAGAATGGCGGCGGTGCCTTCGGGTATGATCGGCATGCCGACCATCGTGCCGAGCACACCGGGATTGGTAAGGGAGAAGGTCGCTCCCTGGATCTCATCGGGCTTCAGCTTCTTGTCGCGGGCGCGCTGAGCCAGATCGGTAATGCGTTTGGCCAGCCCGAGCAGGTTCAGCTCATCGGCGTTCTTGATGACCGGTACAATCAGTCCGGGATTCAAGTCGACAGCGATGCCGATGTTGATGTCTCGGCGATAGATCACGCTTTCACCGGAGACCGTCGAATTGACCATCGGAAAGTCGCGCAGTACACGGGCGACCGCGGCCACCACAAACGCGGTGTAGCTGACCTTGACGCCTTGCTGCTCCCACTTGGCTTTGCCGGCGTTGCGCACGCGATCGATTTGTGTGAAGTCAATTTCAATGAACGAGTGCACGTGTGGCGCAATCCGCTTGGCACGCACCATGTGATCCGCAGTGAGCCGGCGGATGCGATCCATGGGCTCGACTCGATCGCCTTCACGCGGCGTGAACTCCGGATGTTTTACCTGACCATAGAAAACATCCCAGAAATCTCCACTGGCGGGTGCGCGCGCCGGTGCCGCCGGCCTGGCTGACGCGGGCTTCGGCGCCGGTTCCTTTTCACGCTGATCGATGTACGAGAGGATATCGTTCTTGGTTACCCGTCCTGCGTACCCCGTTCCTTCCAGCTCGCCGACGTCGACCTGGTGCTCGGCGGCAATCCGGCGGACCAGTGGTGTCGATTTGCGACGCAGCCTGTCCTCGGCGGTTTCCGTGCGGCCATCACCATCGGCCTGTTGTTCGCCTGGCCTGCCGGCCGATTCAGACGCCGCCGCCTGCGCTGGTGCAGTTGCGACGGTGGCCGCAACACGCGCGGGTGCGCCAGCGGGCTTTTCCTTACTGGCCGGCTTCTCTTCCTTGGCGGCCTTTTCTTCTATTGCAGCCGGCGCGGCAGCAGTGGGCTGGGATTGTGAGGCGGCAGCGCTCTTTTCGGTTTCGATGTAACCGAGCACCGCGCCGACTTCGACCGTTTGTCCTTCGTTCACCAGGATTTCCGTCAGCACTCCAGCGGTGGGCGCTGGTATTTCCGCGTCCACCTTGTCGGTGGAAATCTCGAGAAGCGGCTCATCGCGGCCGATCGCATCACCCACCTTCTTTATCCATTTCGAAACCGTTCCTTCCGCGATGGACTCGCCCATCTGCGGCATCGGAACTTCGACTCGTGCCATAACGCTCCGGGGTTGGATTCCGCTGCTAGTACCGAACGAGGTACCGGCAAGCGCTCAGAATATCACTAACCTGCGGCAGAAAATAATCCTCCATCGGTGCCGAGTACGGTACCGGCGTGTCGATCGCGGTGACCCGCAGCACGGGGGCATCCAGCCATTCGAAAGCTCGCTCGCTCACGCGCATTGCGATCTCACCCGCGATTCCACCGGTGCGGGTGTCTTCGTGAACGATCAACAGTCGATTGGTTTTTCGAACGCTCTCGATGATGGCGTCTTCATCGAGCGGCAGCAGCGAGCGTAGATCCAGAATCTCGACCGCCACTTCGTCCTCAGCAGCCAGCTGATCCGCAGCCTTCTGGCTCTCGTGGACCATCATGCCGTAGGTGACGATGGTCAGGTCGTTTCCTGCGCGATGCACGCGCGCCTGGCCGATCGGCACCACGTAATCCTCCATGGGCAGCTTCTGCCGCAGGAATGGTGCGCGATAGAGTTTCTTGTGCTCCAGGAACAGGACCGGATCGGGGTCGCGGATGGCAGCCTTCAGCAGCCCCTTGGCATCGCTCGCCGTCGACGGATACAGAATCTTGAGACCAGGCGTATGGAAGAACGCCATTTCCGGATTCTGAGAGTGAAAAGGTCCGCCTCTGACTCCGCCCCCAACCGGTCCGCGTACCACCAGCGGCAGACCACCCGCGCCGCGCCAACGTGCCGTTGCGATGTAATTGGTCAGCGGCTCGTAGGCGCACGACACAAAATCCATGAACTGCATCTCCACCACGGGGCGGAGACCCATATGCGCGGCGCCGGCCGCTGCCCCGGTGAACCCCGCTTCCGAAATCGGTGTGTCCATTACCCGCGCTGCACCGAAATACTGGCTGAAGCCGTCGGTCATTTTGAATGCGCCGCCGTAGACTCCGATGTCCTCTCCCATCAGGAACACATTCGGGTCACGCTCCATCTCTTCCCAGAGCGCTTCGCGGATCGCTTCCAGGAAGGTGACCGGCCGGCCCAGCTCGGTGTGACGAACGTGCTCGGGTTTGGCGGGCTCGGGAACCGATTCGGTAACGGTAGACATTCCTTTACAGTCTGGAAAAAAGGGCGCGTCAGGCTTGAGAAAATGAAGGGTGGGCCAGTTAAGGGCAAGCGGCGATCCTGTGCCATCACTTGCATTTAGCCCACTCCGGCGCTAAGCTTTCCGAACGTCCGAGTGGCGCAACGGCTCGCTCGACGTGCGAAGGCGCTGGACCCCTCTGGGGGTCGAGCGCCTTTTGGTTTTTTTCGAGAGGCGCGTATGGCACCAACCCGCGAGACCGAAGTTCGCAGTGGCTCGCCGCATCGCCGGCTACGGCGTCGTGCGCAGCAGCATGGTCCGGCCCGTCCTTCTGGTATCCTCACGGAATACCGCAAAGATGACGGTGAGTTGATCGGGCCCTACGAAATGCGTTATGACCTGTGTCACGGCTATGGCGTCGATCGAGTGATAGTGCGGCCGTAACCGCCCCCCGGCGCTCGAAAAAAAGGACCCGCGAGTTATCGCGGGTCCTTTTTTTCGCAGATCGTGTTCGATCCACACATCCAACAAACGGTTTTACCGATTGGTCGTTGCGGTCGGAGGGGCCTGCTGCTGCGTCTGTGGTGCCGTCCCGGTCGCTGCGCCCTGGGCGGGCTGCTGTGCGCCCGGCAACAACGGTGCGGGTACAGCGGCGCCGGAGCCCTGGAAGCCTTCACGCAGGATAGGCGTGGGTGCTTGCGACCGGCTCGACATGACCGAGAGCACCAGGGCCAGGAAGAGGAAGAGCCCGCCGGAAACCCAGCTCGCCTTGGTGAGCAGTGTTGCAGCTTGCCGGCCGCCGATCAGTGTGTCGGTCCCCGCGCCGCCGCCCATCGAAGCCAGGCCACCGCCTTTACCGGACTGGAGCAGCACGATGACGCCGAGAAAGACACCGTTCAGCAGGAGCAGAAACAGAAGTACGTAGAACACGATTCACTCGCTGAAAACTCTGGATGTGTGAGCCTGTTAAGGTCGCCGCCCAAAGGGAATGTGTCAACCGCAAATGGCCTGGTTTCAACGTGACACAACGACTTTCACCCAGCGGCGCAGATGCGAGCAAATCCGGCTGCATCGAGACTCGCGCCGCCGACCAGAAGACCGTCCACGCCGGCCGCGGCCAGCAAGTCTGCGGCGTTGTCGGGCTTGACCGAGCCTCCATAGAGAATCGGGATTTCGCGATTCGAAAAGCGGTCAGAAGCGAGGAGCATGCGCAGAATCGCATGAGCGTCTGAGGCATCGGCGGGCGTCGCGGTCACGCCGGTACCGATCGCCCAGACCGGCTCGTACGCGACCAGGAAGGTATCGGTATCGGCACCAATGCCGTTCAATGCCGTGGAAAGCTGACGCGTGATCACTGCGTTGACCTGGCCGGCCTCGCGCTCGGCTAGCGTTTCACCTACGCAGATCACAGGAGTCAGCGAGTTGCGCAATGCGGCGGCCACCTTCTGCCGAACTTCATCGTCGGTCTCGCCGAAGACGTGCCGACGTTCGGAATGCCCGATCAAGGCGAACTGTGCGCCGGCGTCCCGCGCCTGTGGTGCGCTGGTCTCGCCGGTGAACGCGCCCTGCTCTTCCCAGTGGATGTTTTGAACTCCGAGATTCACATCGGTTCGGCCGTCCAGTGCCGCGCGCGCACTGCCCAGGGCCACTGCGGATGGGAAGATCACGATCGTGCGATCGTTGCGCGCGGCGTACGCCTGGCTGAATCGAGCGAAGAATGTACGCGCTTCGGTCGGGCCCTTGAACATCTTCCAGTTTCCGGCGATCACCGGCTTTTTCAATTCCACGGTCATGCCGATTTCCGATCACTCAGCATGGCTACACCGGGCAGGGTTTTTCCTTCGAGGAATTCGAGAGATGCGCCGCCTCCGGTAGAGACATGCGTCATGCGATCGGCCAGGCCGGCTTGCTCGACCGCGGCGGCGGTGTCACCGCCACCGACAATCGTCGTGGCGCCGCGGCCGGTAGCCTCGGCCACCGCTTTCGCCACGCCATCGGTGCCGAGACTGAATTCCGGAACTTCGAACATGCCGACCGGCCCATTCCACAGAACGGTCTTCGCGAGTTCGATCCGATCGCGGAAGGTGGCGACGCTCTTGGGTCCGATATCCAGGATCTTTCCTTCGGGCGGAATCGCGTCACGCGCGAGCACCCAGTTTCTCACACCAGGCTTGGCTTCACCGGCAACCACGCAATCGACCGGGAGCAGGATTTTTTCGCCGCCGCGTTCGAGCAGTTCGCGCGCAAGGTCGATGCGATCTTCTTCGATCAGCGAACCGCCGGTGTTCAGGCCGAGTGCTCGAAAGAAGGTGTTGGCCATCGCGCCGCCGATCAGCAGAGCGTCGACGCGTGGCAGCAGGTTTTCTATGACATCGATTTTGCCTGAGATCTTTGAGCCACCCAGAATCGCGACAAACGGCCGCTCCGGATCGGCGAGTGCAGCGCCAAGAATCTCCAGCTCGCGAGTCATCAGCAGTCCGGCCACGGCCAGCTTGCCTTCCCGCTTCAGCTCTTCCGCAACGCCACAGGTGGATGCGTGTGCACGGTGCGCTGCGCCAAACGCATCGTTGACGTATACATCGGCCAGTGCGGCCAGCGCTTCGCTGAGCTTCGGGTCGTTGGTCTCTTCACCGGGAAGAAAGCGCACGTTTTCGAGTAGCAGGATGCCGCCAGCGGGCAACGCATCGGCCGCGGCACGCGCGTCCGCCCCGACCACATCCGGCACGAACTTCACTGGCCTGCCAACCAGCTCCTGCAGTCGCGCGGCGATCGGTTTGAGGGAAAACTCTTCGTTCCATTTCCCCTTGGGTCGTCCCAGGTGTGAGACCAGGATCGTGCGCGCACCGGCATCGGTCAGGTATTTCAAGGTGTCGAGAGTCGCCGTGATTCGAGAATCATCCGTGATTCGTCCATTCTCGATCGGCAGATTGTAATCGACTCGGACCAGCGCACGCCGGTTGCGCAACGAATCGGCTGGCAGGTCCCGCACGGTCTGCTTGTTCATGATGTTTCGAGTACCCGTTAGAGCCGCGGCCGCTCGTCGAGGAAGGCCGAGAGACATTCGAACACGGCTTCCGGCGCTTCCCAGTTCGGCGAGTGGCCGACGCGGGGAATGATGCGGAGCTGTGCGCGCGGCACAAGTGCGGCTGCCCGCCGGCCGTGCGCAACCGGAAGAAAGCGGTCGTGCTCACCCCAAACCAGCAAAAGCGGCGTCGAGAAGCTTCGCAGTTCAGCATCGGTCAGCACCTCACGCTGGCCGCGCAGGTCGCTGAACATGGAGAATGCGCGTTGAAGCCGGCGTTGATCACTGATTACGGCGGACTGCCAGAGGTACTCGAGCAAACCCTCCTCGTCGGCGGGTGGCACCTGCGCGTCGTGTGAGATCATGAGCTCGCGAAATTGCCAGCGCGTGCCAAACCGGCTCGGTCGGAGTGCGAGCGGCGCCAGCGGTGGCAATGATGCGATGCGCAATGGCAGCGGCAGCTCGCGTCCGAGGCCCACTGCATCAATCAGCGCGACCCGCTGAACCCGACCGGGATCGCGCTGCGCCAGGCGAAACGCGGGCAGCGCGCCAAAAGAAGTGCCGACCACCGAACAGCTGGCGATGCCCAGCTGCTCCAGCCACGCGGCCACGAGCTCCGCGATCTGCCCGCCCAGCGGAGGCCGAGGCTCGATCGCATCGGAAAGCCCGAAGCCTGGCAGGTCCAGGGCAATGACTCTGTGGGTGCGTGCCAACGGCGCGATCAAGCGAAACCAGTTGGCGGCACCGCCACAAGCGCCATGCAGAAGCACGACAGCCGGGCCGTTTCCGGCGTCCAGATGATGCAACCGCAGCCCTGCTGCGGTGGTGAAATGGCTGTTGGTCCGGGCACCGCCCAGCGCCAACAACTGTCCCATCGACTCCACGACTCCGCCGCGCTCCCGTAGCGCGCGTGCATCACCCAAAGCAAAGCGGCCAAGGT
>JBBDWZ010000169.1:7605-26056 GCA_040902615.1 Gemmatimonadota bacterium
CCACACCATGGCCGCCGTTTTTCGCTTCGCGTGAAATACCCCGGCGGGTCTCGTTCACCCGCGCGCTGGCTCTTCCGCCACCTGCACGGAAAAGCGAACGGAGTCATGTCCGCGCGGCGATACCTCCAATGCCGTAAAGCAGTAGGAGCACTCGACCACGCGCGCGTTTTCTGCGGCTCTCATCTCGGCCTCTTCACGGTGGCCGCAGACGGGACAGCGATACGTGCCGTACAGCTGCTCGCCTTGTATGGCCATAATGCTCCTTCCAGCGTCGGGGGGTTCTAACTCGCGACAGGAGCCAAATGCGTGCCAGTCACGTTCGAAATCGCATGGAACGGCCTGAGCCAACGGTAATACCGCTGGATCGGGCCAGTCAATCCTGCTGGTTCGAGGTCAGCGGGTCTTTCCGAGAAAAACCGCCAGGTCGACGCAGCGAGTGGAATACCCCCACTCGTTGTCATACCAGGCGATCACCTTCACCAGCCGCTCCTCCAGCACCATGGTCGACAGCAGATCCACGATCGAGCTGGCTGGGTTGCCGATGTAATCGACGCTGACCAGCGGTTCATCCGAAACCGCGAGAATTCCCTTCAAGGTGCTGGCGGCGGCCGACTTGAAGGCCGCATTGAGTGAATCGACTGTAACCGTTTTTTCGAGCTCTGCGGTCAGGTCGACCATGGAAACATCTGGTGTTGGTACCCGCATGGCGACGCCGTCGATCCTTCCCTTCAGCTCCGGAATCACGAGCGACGTCGCCTTCGCGGCGCCGGTCGTCGTGGGAATGATCGACATCGCGGCCGCCCGTGCTCGCCGTAAATCCTTGTGCGGCAAATCCAGGATGTTCTGATCGTTGGTGTAGGAGTGCACGGTGGTCATCAGGCCTTTGCGGAAGCCGAAATTGTCGAGCAGGACTTTGACCACCGGTACCAGGCAGTTGGTCGTGCAGCTTGCATTGCTGAGCACGTGATGCGAGGCGGCATCGTATTTTTTTTCGTTGACGCCCATTACGATGGTGATGTCTTCGCCTTTGGCCGGCGCGGTGATCATGACCTTCCGGGCGCCGGCGGCGAGATGCCTGGCCGCATCCTCGCGGCTGGTGAAACGGCCGGTTGCCTCGAAGACGATGTCGACGCCCAGATCCTTCCAGGGCAGTTTTGCGGGATCTTTTTCGGAAACCACGCGCAAGTCATCGCCGTCCACCTTCAAGCCATCGCTCACCGCTTCGACCTCGCCTGGATAACGGCCATGCACGGAATCGTACTTCAGCAGGTGCGCGAGCGTCTTGTTGTCGGTGAGGTCGTTGACCGCTACGAAATCGAGATCGGCATCATATTTCTTGGCCGCACGCAGGATGTTCCGGCCGATTCGTCCAAACCCATTGATCGCAACGCGAGTTGGCATATCGCTTCAGCCCCCAGTCAGACGGCGCGCATCGAGCGCGCGTGCAAAGGTCAGTACCGATACGGCGCGTACACCACCGGCCACGAGGGTTAGCGCGCATTCTGCGGCGGTCGCGCCGGTGGTGAGTACATCGTCGATCAGCAGAAGGTGCGCCCCCTCGAGCCGTGGCGGCGTGGCCGTCAGCTGGAAGGCGCTTGCCACGTTAGCCGCACGCGCCAGCGGCTGCAAGGCGGTTTGGCTGTCACTCGCACGGGTGCGCTCGAGCACCGGAATGCACGGTACGCGGATGAGACGGGCATATTCTCGCGCGATGAGCTCGGCCTGGTTGTAGCCGCGCGCGCGCCGTCGTGCAGCGGTGGTCGGTACCGGCACCACCATGCGCACTTCCGTGGTGATCTCCTCAGGCAGTGCGATCCGCCGCATGCGTTCGGCCATGGGCGTGGCCAGAGCGCGCCAGCCACCGTACTTGAGTTGGTGAACCATGCGATCAGCCGGCGGCCAGAGCAGGCAGGCGGAGCGGGCAAACCGCAGTGCCGCCGGCCAGCGGGCGCATTCATTACAAACAGCAGAGGCGGCAGCACCGGTGCGTGGCAGCGGCGCGCCGCAGCGCAGGCAGGCGGGTTGCGGCAGGTCTCGCAGCCGGGAACGACATCGACGGCAGATCAGCCTGGCATCATCACCGATGGCAATCGCATCGTCGCAGGCGAGACAGACGGGAGCCAGAACCAGATCGAGGAGCGTCGAGACACGCACGCCCGACGGTACCTCGTTTTGGTTCGGGCGGCCATAGCACCCTGGGACGACTCTTTGCTGGTTCAGAGCTTTCCTAGCTGGGCCTGCTCCAGAGTGCGCGCCGCATGGCGTCGCGCGGTGCAGGCAGCGGCCACCAGCGCTCGAACGAGGCGGCGGCCTGTTGCAAAAGCATTTCCTTGCCATCGATCGCACGCATGCCGTTCTCCCGTGCGCGTCGGACCCAGGCGGTTTCATCCGTGCGGTAGACCAGGTCCATGATCGCCGTACCGGGAGCGAGATTTTCCAGCGGGTACGGCAGTGCGTCCTCTTCGTGAAAGCCGAGCGGCGTTGCGTTGATGATCAGGTCCACGGGCTGCTTGATGCGGTCAGTCGGCTTCAGCTCGATTCCCCATTGTGCCGCACGCGCGCTGAGCTGGCCCAGCCGTTCCTGGTTCCTCGCGATGATGTCGACTCGAGTCACGCGTTCACCCGCCAGCGCCGCCACGACCGCGCTGGCAGCACCGCCGGCCCCGAGCAGCAGTACACGCGCGGCCGCGACATCTCCGGCAAAGGCGTGCAGTGCCCGCCGAAAACCTTCCACGTCCGTGTTGTCGCCGGCGACGCGATCATTTTCGAGCCAGAACGTGTTACAGGCTCCAGTGCCACGGACCGCATCACTGGGTACTTCCACCGCGGCGGCAGCTTGCTCTTTGTGAGGCGCGGTGACGTTGCCGGCGCCACCGCTGCGTGCAATCGCGCGCAGCAACGCACCGCAATCAGAGGAAGAGCAGCGCAGCGCCACGTACACCGCGTCGAGCGCGAGCGCGCGGAACGCGGCATTGTGAAGTTGCGGAGAGAGTGAGTGAGCGACCGGATCGCCCAGCAGGGTTATCAGCCGAGTGGAGGCTGAGATGTGTGGCGATTCACTCACGGCGCGAGGATGGGCTCCAGCCGGGTCAGCAGACCTTCGACCGCATGCTCGAGTTGCTCATAGGTCTCACGATACTGCTCGACCTCGCCGCCGAACGGATCCTCAATGGCGGTACCGAGCGCGTCGTCATCCAGAAAGTCGGTGACCAGCGCGGTCTTCTCCGCACCGCCGAGCTCGGCCACTCCGACGATGTGGGAAGGGCCCATCCCGAGGATCAGGTCGGCCCACGCGATCAGCTCCGTGGAAAGAGACTGGCTTCTGTGCGCAGCGAGCTCCAGACCTTGTTCCTGCGCAACGGTGAGCGCGCCGTCGGAAGCCGGTGCGCCGGGCACGGTCGAAACTCCCGCCGACTGTACGCGCACATGGGTCCAGCCGCGACGTTCTATTCCGTGGCGCGCGAGCGCGGCCGCGAGCGGACTGCGACAGGTATTGCCGGTGCACACGAACAGCAGATTGTAGGTGCTGGGTTGCACGTCGACTCGTGCGGGGGATTCAGGATCGAAGCTCATCAACGCGGCGTTTCAGCTGGTCCACAGTAATGGCGCCTGCTCGAACTACACGTGGAACGGGATCGGAGCAGTCAACCAGGGTCGACGACGGTGAGGGCTCGAGATCACCACCATCCAACAACAGGAAGTTATCAGCCGCATGCACATCCGCCAGCAGGCGAGCCACTTCCCGGGCAGAGTGAGCCGGAGCCTGACCGGGCAGATTTGCGCTCGTGGACGTAATAGGCTGGGCGTAACGACGCAGTACTTCCTGCAGGCCAACGTGCGGAGAAACGCGAATGGCCACAGTGCCACCCGCGGAAACCACGCGCGCGGGAAAGACATTGGAGTCAACACGCAGCGCCAGAGTCAATGGTCCAGGCCAGAACGCCTGCGCAAGTGTCCGTGCGGCCGGAGTCCAGATCAGGCCGGGCAGCTGGTGCGCGTTGGCAACCAGAACCAGAAATGATTTGTCTTCCCGGCCACCCTTGATGCCGGCCAGCGCCTCCAGGGGCGCATCAGCCAATGCGCAGCCGAAGCCGTACACGGTCTCAGTCGGATACGCGATCAGCCCGCCGTTCAGCAGGTGCTCCGTTACAAGGTCAGCAGCGCGAGCGTAGTCTGCCGGCGTGTGAAACGGAATGTGTTTCATGTCCGCTGCGCGAGGATTGCTTCCGCGAGGTGGATGTCGTCCGGGGTTGTGATCTTCAGGTTGGTGCGTTCACCGGTTACTACTTCGACCTGACTGCCCATGCGAAGAACCAGACCGGCATCGTCGGTGGCAATGGCGTTGGCCGACGCCGCCAATCGGTGTGCTTCCACGAGCATGGCGCGCGGAAACGCCTGGGGGGTTTGCGCCTGCCAGAGTTTCGAGCGATCGAGAGTGCCGCGAATGAGATTCCGCTCATCGACTTCGTGAATCGTGTCACTGGCGGGCAGCGCGGCGATTGCGCCGTTACCCCTGCTCGCAGCATCGATCACACGAGCAATCAGATCTCTGCTCACGAGTGGCCGGGCCGCATCGTGAACGACGACGATGTCCGCATCCGGGGTCAATGCATCGAGCGCGGCGCGCACCGAGTGCATACGCTCGGAGCCGCCTTCGACCAGCCGAATCCGCGGGTACTGCAGCCAGGCAGCCGGGTCGCCGAGCATCCCGACAGGTAATGCGACCACCACCTGGACGACATCGGGTCGTTCCAGAAACGGGGCAATTGCCAGTCGCAAGAGCGGGTGACCGTGCAGGACGAGCTGCGCCTTGGGCAGGCCGCCCAGTCGAACGCCAGCGCCACCCGCCGGGATGATCACGCCGACGCGGCTCATGCTTCGATGCGCTTGATCAAAGCACCGAGATCCGCAGTCGGCAGCGGAATCAAACCACCAAAATCCCCGCGCGGAATAGCGCGTGCCGCGACGTGCGCACGCTTGAAGCCCATGCGGCCTGCTTCTGCCAGTCGACGCTCGAGCTGACTGACCGAACGCAGCTCACCGCCCAGACCCAGCTCACCAATGAACACGTCGTCGGCCGACAACGCCCGATCGCGCACACTCGAGAGCAAGGCCGCTACCACCGCGCAATCAGCGGCCGGCTCGGCCACGCGCACACCGCCCACGACGTTCAGGAATACATCGAGCTGGCCGAACGGAATGCCGGCGCGTCTCTCCAGCACGGCCAGCAGCAAGGCCAGTCGCTGGCGATCGAAGCCGTTGGCCACGCGCTGTGGAGCGCCATAACTGCTCTTCGTGCAGAGTGCCTGCACTTCAACCAGCAGCGGACGTGATCCTTCGACCAGCGCCGCGACCGCGCTGCCGCTGGATTGACTGCGCTCGCCCAGGAACAGCTCCGATGGATTGGCCACCGCGGTCAGTCCGCTCGCGCTCATACGGAACACACCAATCTCGTCGACACTGCCAAATCGGTTCTTGGTTGCGCGTACGATGCGATGGTCGAGTGTAACCGCGCCTTCGAAGTAGAGCACGGTGTCGACGATGTGCTCGAGCGTGCGTGGCCCGGCAACGACGCCGTCCTTGGTCACGTGACCGACCACGAAGACGGCCGCTCCGGTTTCCTTGGCAAAGCGCTGCAGACGCGCCGCGCATTCCCGGACCTGGCCGACGTTACCCGCGGCCGAATCGAGATCGCCGGTGAACACAGTTTGAATCGAATCGACGATGACGATCGCGGGGTGTGTGTCCTGCGCAACGCGAAGAACCGCATCGATGTCAGTGGCGGACAGAAATGCGACATCATTGGATGAGCTGTCGAGGCGGTCGGCGCGCAGGCGGATCTGGGCGGCCGATTCCTCACCGCTCACGTACAGCGTATCCAGTCCGGCGCCCTGGGCCTTTCCTGCCACCTGCAGCAGCAGCGTGCTCTTGCCAATGCCCGGCTCGCCGCCCAGGAGCACGAGTGAACCCGGCACGACGCCACCGCCCAGCACGAAATCCAGCTCACCGACGCCGGTGCTCCAGCGTTGCATGCTCTGCGGCTCGACATCACGCAGCTTTACCGCCGCCACCGCCGGAGCGCGCTGTGCGGTGGTCTCACGACGGCCGGTTTTGCCGCGCGCTGCGGATGGCTCTTCAACCAGCGTGTTCCAGGCCTGACATACGGGACATTGTCCCTGCCAGCGCGCAGTCTCGCTGCCGCAATCGGTGCAGAAAAAGGCCGTGCTTAGCTTGGCCATGTTGGGAGCTGACGGATCAGTGCCCGCTCGTGTGTGTGAAGGATTCGAAGCGCGTGCATTCCTTGCGGAAGAAGAGCTCTACCGTGCCGGTGGGTCCATTGCGCTGCTTGCCGATGATCAACTCAGCCTTGCCTTGCAGACCCTTCTCCTGCGCTTCCGCCGGGGGAACGTAGTACTCCGGGCGATACAGGAACATGACCAGATCGGCATCCTGCTCGAGTGAACCGGACTCTCTCAGGTCCGAGAGCTGCGGCCGGTGGTCGGCACGCTGCTCGGGCGCACGCGAAAGCTGTGACAATGCGAGAATGGGAACACCGAGCTCTTTGGATAGTGATTTGAGACCGCGGCTGATCGCACTCACTTCCTGCTGGCGATTCTCAGCCATTTGTGCGCTGGCCTGCATCAGCTGGATGTAGTCCACGATGATCAGGCCCAGCTCTGGCTGTTCTGCCTTCAGCCGCCGCGCCTTGGCCCGCATCTCGAGCACGCTCAGCGAGCCCGAGTCATCGATCCAGATTGGTGCCGTGTTCAAGTGACCGGCAGCCTGTGCCAGCCGCACGTAGTCGTCATCGCTCAAACGGCCGCGCAGCAAACGGCCGAGATCGACCAGGGCTTCCGAGCAGAGCATGCGCTGCACCAGCTGTTCCTTCGACATTTCCAGCGAGAACACCGCGGTCGGCACCTGGTGCGAGATCGACGCATGTAAGGCCACGCCGGTGACCAGTGCGGTCTTGCCCATGCTGGGTCGCGCCGCGACGATCACCAGGTCGCCCTTCTGAAAGCCGCCGGTCATTTCATCGAGATCGTAGAAGCCGGTGGGAATGCCGGTGATGCCACCCTTCGAGGCCTGCAGCTGCTCGATCTTCTCGAAGGTCGGGTACAGGATCTTCTTGATCCAGACGAAACCCTCACGATCGTGCGCCTGAGCGACCTGGAAGATACGGGCTTCGGCTTCATCCAGGACTTCTTCGACCGTGCGTTCACCCGTCTCGTAGGAATCGCGAATAATCTGGGATGACGCGTCGATCAAGCGTCGCAGCAGCGCGCGCTCCCGCACGATGCGCGCGTGGTACTCGATGTTGGCAGCGGTGGGCACCGCGTCGAGCAGCTCGGACAGGTACGGCATGCCGCCGACCGAATCGAGCTCGTCCATCTTCTGAAGATCTTCACGGAGCGTAACCGGATCGATGACCTGTCCGCGCGTGAACAGCCGCGCCATCGACCGGAAGATCCGCCGATTGCCCTCGCGGTAAAACATCGTGTCATCGACGATTTCGATCGCCTTGGCGACCGCATCGCCATCGATGAGCATACCGCCCAGTACGCTGATTTCCGCTTCGGGCGCGTAGGGCGGTTGCCGGTCCGCGGTCGCCATCGGCGCGAACGGCATCTCAAGGCTGTTCATCCAACACCTGACGCAGCAGCTGAAAGTCTTGCCAGGCCACGCGTGATGCCGACGGAGTTCGCAGCAAGTACGCGGGGTGGTAGGTCACGATGAGCGGTTTGCCGCGGTAGTTGTGAATCTGGCCGCGCAGACGCCCAATGCTCTCTTCACTCTGCAACAGCGATTGTGCGGCAAACTTCCCGACCGCGATCAAGGCTCGCGGCGCAATCGCATCGATCTGCCCCTGGAGAAAACCGGAACACGATTCGAGTTCATCCGCCAATGGATTTCGATTGTTCGGCGGCCGGCATTTTAGTGTGTTGCAAATATACACGCTTTCACGCGGAAAGCCCGTGGTCATCAAAAGCAGATCGAGCAGCTTGCCAGCCTGGCCAACAAATGGTCTGCCCGTTCGATCTTCTTCCTGGCCCGGCGCTTCACCAACCACCATCAGATCCGCATTCGGGTTCCCTTCGCCGAAAACAACTGTCTTGCGCGCTTCATGCAATCGACACGCGATGCAGCCCGAAGCTTTGTCTTGAAGTACGACCAGCTGCGCGGATCGCGGATCGCGGATCGCGGATTGCGGATCAACGGCTCGAGCGTCATTCGTTTTTTCTTCAACCTCGTCCCTGATCCCTGATCCCTGATCCGCGATCCGCGATCCGCGATCCGCAATCCGCGATCCCGTCGCCAGCAACGCAATCGCTTCCACGGCCGTGAGATTCTCCAGAAACAACTCGCGCTCACCGTACTCTGCGCGCTGCCGCAGATACTGCAGCAGCGAATTGCGATCGATGGTCACGCCGAGCCCGCGGGCAGCAGGGTCAGCAGTCGATCGAGGATCGCTTCCGCTACCTCGTGTTTGGATTGGAGTGGCAGCACCTCGGGGGTTCCCTCACGGCCGATGATAGTGACACGATTGGTATCCACTTCGAAGCCGGCGCCCGGCTCACGCGCGTCATTCAACACAATCAGATCGAGAGCCTTTTCCTGCAGTTTCTTGCGTGCGTTATCGATGTGGTCATCGGTTTCCAGAGCAAAGCCGACGACTCGCAGCTGCGGTGGACGTTGCGCGCGGGTTTCTTTCAGCACGTCAGGCGCGGCTTCCAGTTCGAGCGGACCGGCGCCCTGCGCTTTCTTCAGCTTGGAGTTGCTCGGCTGCGCCGGTCGGAAATCAGCAACCGCCGCGGCCATGATCAAAGCATCGGCGCGCACGATTGCAGAGGCGACGGCTTCACGCATCTGCTCGGCAGTTTCAATTCGTATCAACGTTGGACCGATGGGCGCTGTAATCTCAGCCGGTCCCGTAATCAACACGACGTCGGCGCCGCGTCGCCAGGCGGCAGCGGCAATCGCGTAGCCCATGCGTCCCGACGACCGATTGGACAGCACCCGCACGGCATCCACCGGCTCGCGGGTCGGGCCCGCGGTAACCACGACTTTGCGACCGGCCAGACCCGCGCTGGCGCCGAGTGCGCGGCCAATGTACTCGATGATGAACTCGGGATCTTCCATGCGGCCAGCGCCAGTACCCTCGCCATGCGCGAGCGCGCCGCTGGCCGGTCCGATCAGCCGATAGCCGAGCTCGCGCAGATGCGCGGCGTTGGACTGCGTCTGTGGATGGTCCCACATCTGGTCGTTCATCGCGGGACACAACAGTACGGGAGCGCGCGTAGCCAGTAGCACGGCAGCGAGCAGGTCGTCGGCGCGGCCAGCCGCTGCGCGCGCGAGCAGATCCGCAGTGGCGGGTGCTACACACACCACATCGGCCTCACGGGCAAGCTTGATGTGATCGAGCGCGGAGCCCTCCGCGATCAAATCGCGATGAACCGGCCGACCCGTCAGCGCTTCGAAGGTGATTCCACCCACGAACTCGGTGGCGGCGCGCGTAAGAATCACGTCGACCAATGCGCCGAGTTGGGTGAGATCGCGCGCGAGTTGTACTGCTTTGTAGGCGGCGATGCCGCCGGTGACCCCTAATACGACACGCCGGCCTTGCCAGGGCCGGCGTGGCGCCAGTGCTTTGATCTGGCGGGTTGCTTCAGTGGGAGGATTCGATTCGCTGGCCACGCATCAGCTGATGGCAGCACCGCCGCCGCGGCGCCGCTTGACCAGACGGAAATGAATGTCGTGGTTGACCAGCGCTTCGAGCGAGCGGGTGGTCAGCTTCTTCTCGAGGCCGGCCGGAACCGCGTCCTTCGGCAAAGCATTCAGCTCACGAGCGTAACGAGCGGCAACCAGAACACCGAGATACTTGCTCTCATTGGCGTTCTGCGCCGACTCCTTGGGTGTGAAAACTCGCATTTATTCGCGTCCTTTCAACAGGTTCGTGAGTTGGTGCTGCATTTCCGCCATTTGTTCCGGCAGTTGGTCGTACCGTTCGCGCCGGTGTCGTTCGGCGATCAGAATCGACTTCAGTGTGGCCAGGGCAGTCGAGAAATCGTCGTTCACCACGATGTAATCAAAGTCGCGCGCAGCGGCCAGTTCTTCACGGGCCGTGGCGAGCCGGGTTCTCCGCTCCGCCGAGCCCTCACTGCCCCGCCCGGCCAGCCGGCGGTCGAGCTCACCCACCGACGGCGGCAGGATGAATATTAACACCGCATCGGGGTAAGCGGCACGGACCTGCCTGGCGCCTTGCACATCGATATCGAGCACGACGTTCTTTTGCCGCTCCAGGGGTTCTTCCAGAGAACGCCTGGGAGTGCCGTACTTATGGCCGTGGACTGCCGCCCATTCGATCAACTCACCCGTCGTTGCCATCCGATCGAATTCCACTTCATCCACAAAATAGTAGTCGCGGCGGTCATACTCGCCCTTGCGCTGTGGCCGGGTGGTAGCGGAAACCGAGAATTCGAGCTGCGGGTCCGCTTCGACCAGGGCACGCGCCAGCGACGTCTTGCCCGCTCCGCTGGGTGCGGCGATCACCACGGCGAAGGGGTGAGTACGCACCTTACTCCACGTTCTCGATCTGTTCGCGCAGGCGTTCCAACTCTTCCTTGATTGCGATCACGCGGTGATCGATCTCGGCATCATTCGCCTTGGAGCCGATGGTGTTGGCCTCGCGATGCATTTCCTGCGTCAGAAAACCGAGCCGCTTACCGACCGGCTCATCCGCCGAACTGGCCAGGGTCTGTCTGAACATTTCGATGTGCGACCGCAAACGGACCAGCTCTTCGCTGATGTCCCAGCGCTCGGCCATATACGCGACTTCGCGGGCCAGCCGCTCTTCATCGACGGAAACATCACCCGCCAACTCGGCCACGGCCTTGCGCAGGCGGTCACGCTCGGAAACCAGACGAGTCGGCGCTCGCTCACCGATATACGTCATGGCGATTTCGATGGCATCCAGCCGGGCCTGCAGATCTGCCTCGAGCCGGCCGCCTTCATCCTCGCGCATCGTGATGGCCGCCTTCGACGCGGCATCCGTGACGACCCGCAGCAACGTCGAGTCAACCGGATCGCCGTCGACCGCGTCCGCTGGCCGAAACAAATCGCCAAAACGGCTGAGCAGCGCGACATCGACTTCACCCGGCAGGCCGAGCTGTTCTTTCAACTCACGCAGCAATCCGAGGTACGCGCGCGCGCGCGGAACGTCGAGAACGAGCGGGTTGACGCCATTCCCGACCAGCGTGCCATCCAGTCGCAGCGAGAAATTGACGTGGCCGCGCGGAAAGTGCGTGCGCAGCCATTCACGGATCTGAGGCTCGAAGCGTTCGAACAGCGATGCGAGACGCAGATTTGCACTGAAGTAGCGATGGTTGACCGTACGGACTTCGGCTCGGAGTCGGCCGAACGGGGTGTCCTGCTCGGCCTCGCCGTATCCGGTCATGCTGCGGATCATAGAGCTCCGGTAGCGATGTCTAGTTGGAGGCGATGGTCAGTTCTTGAAATCCCACTTCACGCCGTACATGAAGCGCGCAGTGTTGATCGTCCGGCCAGGCAATTCATTCAACCCTTCGTTGATGTTGATGAAGTTCTCGCCACGAATGAACAATCGCACGTCCATTATGCGCAGCTGAAAGTAGCCGTCGACCTGATTTTGCGCTGGCAGCGCGACTGCCGTCCAGCTGATTTCCTCTTCGTCGGCGTTCAGCTGCGGAGCAATCAAGGACCCGCGTCGCCGCAACTCGACGCGGGCCAGCACCTCGAGATTGCCGCTCGGTAACGGCAGTGCGTGGAATTGCAGTGCTGTGCGCCACAGCTGGTTCGGCACGTAGAGCGGGAATCGGCCGCTCGGCCAGGTCGTGTATTGACCGTGCACGGTCAGGGTCCTGAAATACAGGGGCACCGACCCGGCAAACTCCCAACCGGTGAGGTCGGCACCCTGGAAGCGCAGGTCGGTAGAGTCGAATGCCAGCCCAAAGGATTGCACGGAGTCGGAGTCAATCTGAAGCAGCGCGCCGCTGGCTTGAATGCCCCACCGGCTAAGTGCTACTCCAAGACGCGTGGCAGTACGCTCTCCGGTAAACACGCTGAGGGTGTCCACGAAGCGCGCCTTGGGTCCGCCACGCTTACCGCCCGCCAGCTCGGCAAAAGCGGTGACGCCGGCGAAGGGCCCGGCGTATGCGCGCAGGTCATAGGACGCGGCGCCGCCGGCGTCACGCCAGGCGGCGTGGGACCATGATGCTATAGCGCCGCCGAAGGTCGCGAAGCGAGCGCCCACCTGCGCGTCGATTTGAGTCGTTGGCAAGGCGTCGTGATTGCGCAGCCGCGCGGTCAGATCCGCCCAGATGTACTGACTTTCGAAGCTGACGCGTGCGCCATACTGCATGACGTCCGCTTTCGGCTTTGAAATCGTCACCGAGTCATCAACCGGTGGGTTGCCGAGCGTGGTGTCGTTCTCGAACGATGACTTGCCGGCAAAAGCCTCGGCCACCAGGCCGGATACCAATGGCGCGCGCACCCGCAGCATCACATCGCGCCGCTTCGATTCGCCGGGCCACGGTGATTCGGGATTCCGGGTAAACGAGCTCTGCCTGAATTCCGCCTGGACGGCGATGCGGCTGTGGATCCAGCCCCATTTGAGCCAGCCGTTGAACACATCGGCGTTCTCCCGACGACCAAGCCCGTCGGTATCGACGCGTTCGATCGTGAAACCGAGCGGTCCGACCAGCAGCCTGGGTGCGATGAAAACGGCGCGAAACAAGTTGACGTCCGGCTCGCCCACGCCTGCCTCGATGCGCGATTGCGGCCGCGCATCGACCGCTTCGAGCGTCGTGATTTCGATTCGGGTCAGATCCAGCCGCCGCTCGACTCGAACCCGCTCGAGGTTGGCCAGCTCGATGCGCGATAGGTCGTAACTCGCTTCCGTGAGCGGATCCAGTTCGTATCCATCCAGCCAGATCTGGATGCGGCCACGCGTTTGACCGAGCGGCGAGATGACTTCGGGCTGCAAAAACAGGCCGACGCGGAATGGAGCCATGCCTGGCAACTGTTGCAGCAGGTCGGTCAGTGTGACCGCAGCTTCACGCAGCAGATCGGTGTGATTCCATTCCCAGACAGCCGTGGCAAATCCCGCCGGTGTTCCCGCGGAATGTTTGACGATGATCAGCGGTGGTTTGGCACTGTCGGCGATGACTCGAGCGGAATCCCGTGCTGTGTCGCGGCGAATGGAATCGGGCCGCACCTGCGCGTTTGCCGGGTTGGAGGCGATCAACCAGAGGAACATGAGCAGAAGCGGCTTCTGGCGGACCAGGCCGAAGCCGGCACAGCGCAGGATCATGCCTCTGCTCGCGTGCGGACCCATTCGATGAAGAGACGTGTCGGGACGCCGGTAGCGCCTTTGCGCAAGTACGGCGCGGCCTCGTCCCGGTAGGCAGTGCCGGCGATGTCCAGGTGCACCCAGGGCGTTTCTCCGGCAAATTCCTTGAGGAACCAGCCGCCTGTGATGCTCCCGGCGGCGCGACCTCCAGAGTTCTTCATATCGGCAATGTTGCTATCGATCAGCTCGCGGTATTCATCCCAGAGCGGCAGTGGCCAGCAGCGGTCTCCAACCCGCTGTCCCGCTGCGCGAATCTCGTCGATGAGATCGCCGTCGTTGCCCATGAGTCCGATCGCAACCTGTCCCAACGCAACCACCACGGCGCCGGTGAGTGTTGCCGCATTCACCATGGCGGCTGGCTCATAGCGCTGCGCATAGGAAAGCGCATCCGCCAGAATCAAACGACCTTCGGCATCCGTGTTCACGATTTCGATCGTCTTCCCCGAGTGCGCCTTGATTACATCGCCCGGTTTGTAGGCCGTGCCCGAGGGCATGTTCTCGGTTGCTGGCACCAACGCAATGACGTTCACCTTGAGCCCAAGCTCGCCGATGCCATCCATCGCACCCAGGACCGCGGCCGCACCGGACATATCGTATTTCATGTCTTCCATGCGCTCGGCCGGCTTGATCGAGATGCCGCCGGAATCGAAGGTCACCCCTTTCCCGATCAAAACCACCGGCTTTCCGGACTTCTTGCCCTTCAAGTACTCGAGGATGATGAAGCGAGGTTCCTCCATCGAGCCTTTGGCGACGGCGAGCAGCGCACCCATGCCTTCCTTCTGCATGGCTTCGCGATCGAGCACAGTCACCTTCATGCCATGCCGGCTGCCGATCTCCTTCGCGGTCTTCGCGAGATAGGAAGGTGTGATTTCATTGCCGGGCCGGAACTGCAGGCCGCGCGCAAGGTTGGTTGCGCGGGCAATGATTGCGGCAGGGCCGGCCGCAGCTTCGAACGCCTTCAACTCGGCCGGAGTGCGCGCAATAAGCGTAACCTCTTTGATTGCGCGTGGCGCCGGATCGTCGGGCTTGCGGCTCTTATATTCCTTGAAATCCCAGGCCGCGAGCACCGCGGCATCAACGGCGCCACGCGCGGCAAAATCGGCACCCATGCGCTCGCTGGATTTCGATGCATGATCCATCAGCAACGCGAGTGAGGTCACGCCCAGCTTTTCGGCCTGACGGATGGCCACACCCACACCGCGACGCAACCGCTCGAGGATGTAATCCTCGCGCTTGCCTACGCCCACTAGCAGGATGCGCTCCGCCTCGATCGCACCGGGCGGCGGATAGAGGATCAGCGCCTCATCTTTCTTACCGTTGAAGTCGCTGCCCACAACGCGCTTCAAGGCGCCACCCAGCTTTTGATCGAGTTCGGCCGCGGAACCGCTTAGCTCGGAATCCTTCTCGAAGAGCTGTACGACGAGGAGCGGCGTCTTTACCGTTGCCGCCTTGCCCTGCACCATCACGATCTTGAGATCGGCCATGCCACGTCCTGCGGTCACATGTTCTTGACGATTTCTTCCGCAAAGCCTGACGTCGAAACCAACTTTGCGCCCTCAGTCTGACGCTCGAGATCGTAGGTTACTGTCTTGTTCGCGATCGTACGCTCGAGCCCGCGCACAACGCGCTCGGCTGCGTCGAACCAGCGCATGTGTTCGAGCATCATCACACCGGACAGAATCATTGAGCCCGGATTGACCTTGTCCTGGTTGGCATACTTGGGCGCAGTGCCATGTGTTGCCTCGAACACTGCAGCATCATCGCCGACATTCGCGCCCGGCGCCATGCCCAGCCCGCCGACCTGTGCAGCAGCCGAATCGGAGATGTAGTCGCCATTGAGATTGGGCGTGGCCAGCACGGAGTACTCGTCCGGCCGCAGCAGAAGCTGCTGGAACATGGAATCGGCAATTCGATCCTTGACCACGATCCTGCCGTTAGCGTTCGCGCTTTCCGATTCCGTGACTGTCTGCTCCGCGAACTGCTCCTTCGCAACCTCATAGCCCCAGTCGCGAAACGCACCTTCCGTGAACTTCATGATGTTGCCCTTGTGCACGAGCGTCACGGAAGAGCGCCCGCGTTCAACCGCATACCGCAGGGCCGCCGCGACCAGGCGTTTCGTGCCGAACGCGCTCATCGGCTTGATGCCGATTGCACTTTGATCGCGGATTTCACTGCCGAACGTGTCCTGGAGGAACGTACGCAATCGATCGGCTTCCGGGCTGCCGGCTTTCCATTCGATGCCGGCGTACACGTCCTCGGTGTTTTCACGGAAAATGACGACGTCGAGTTTCTGCGGCTCCTTCATCGGCGAGGGCACGCCCGGGATGTAGCGGACCGGACGGATGCACGCGTACAGGTCCAGCACGATGCGCAGGGTGACGTTCAGCGATCGGATGCCGCCGCCCACCGGAGTACCCAGCGGGCCTTTGATGCCGACCTTGAACTCCTTTAACGCCTGCAATGTCTCTTCGGGCAGCCATTCGCCGGTGAGCTTGAACGACTTTTCTCCGGCAAACACTTCCATCCAGACGATTGCGCGTTTGCCGCCGAATGCCTTCTCGACGGCGGCATCGAGTACACGCCGCGTCGCGCGCCAGATGTCGGGCCCCGTGCCGTCGCCTTCAATGAACGGCACGATTGGATGGTCGGGCACACGTACGGCGCCGCCTTCGATCGTAATGGGCTCACCCTGGTCCGGCACACGAATGAAACGGTATCCTGGCATAGAAGAGCTCAGGAGCGGCTGGCGCGCGAAGGCACGGGCCGCTCAGGTGGTCCGGTGTACTCCGACTGCGGTCGGATCAGTCGATTGTCGGCGTACTGTTCGAGGATATGGGCGGTCCAGCCGGCCATGCGCGCACAGGCGAAGATGTTGGTGAACAGCCGCCTCGGGATGCCCAGAGTGCTGTAAACCGACGCACTGAAGAAGTCCACGTTCGGGTAGACCTTCTTGCCCTTGCGATCCATTTCCTCGCGCATGGTCGCCTGGATCTTCTCAGACACCTGGAGCCACTCGCTCTTCTGTCCGTTCTGCTGGTTCAGCTGCTCGGCCAGCGCTTTCAGAATCGGAGCGCGCGGATCGGTCGTCCGGTAAATGCGATGACCGAATCCCATCACCTTCTCACCGCGCTCGAGCGCACTGCGGACCCAGGCATCGGCGCGCTCCGCCGACCCGATCTCTTCGAGCATCTCCATCACCTGCTCGTTGGCCCCGCCGTGCAGCGGACCCTTCAGCGTCGCCATCGCGGCAATGATCGCGGAATGCAGGTCGGTGAGCGTGCCCGCGGCCACCCGCGCGGCGAACGTCGATGCATTCATGCCGTGCTCCGCGTGCAGCGTGAGCGCGACGTCAATGATTCGAACCGACAGCTCATCCGCGCCCGCGCCGCGCATCGTGTACAGGAAATTCTCGGCGAGCGATGTATTCGCTTCGGGTGTGATCGGGACCTGCCCCGCTTGAATACGGGCAATCCCAGCGGTGAGCGTTAGGGTCTGCGCGGTCAGACGAATGGCTTTACGCAAATTGGCTTCGGGCGTCATGTCTTCGGCGTCGGGATCCAGTGCGGCAACCTCCGCCACGCCAGCCAGCAGCAGCGTCATTGGATGCGCGGTGCGGCCAACCGCGCGCAACGAATCGAATACGCGCGGATCGACCGCGGCTTCCCGATTCAGTTGTTGCTTGAGTTTGTCGAGCTGGGATTGGTTCGGCAGTTCACCGAACCAGAGCAAATGGCAGGTTTCTTCGAAAGTGACCTGATCGGCCAGGTCCTGAATTTGGTATCCCCGGTAAATCAGCCGCCCTTCGTCACCATAAACGTGGCTGAGTGCCGTCTGTGCGGCGACGACTCCTTCCAGACCCCTGCCCGCCATGAACTTCCTCCGAAAACCAGGCGGCCAATGCCCAGCAGGGCGACCTGGTGTACCTTTAGCTTTGAGGCGCCCAGAATAGCGGACCCCCTGGGGCCCGGCAAGGCGTAAATTCAATAATGCCGTGACGTTCCGGAGGCTCGCTCGTCAATCAATGTGGAAATCAGCTTGGCGGGATGAAGCGGAGCACAGTGGCGATGCCGAAGTCGTTCACCGCGTACGAGAAGGCGATCGGGAAGCCTTCCGCGTTCTGGTGCACCGATATGAGGATTTGCTCTATCGCACCGCGCTGCGGCACACGCGTCAACCCGACGTAGCGGCTGATCTGGTCCAGGCGACTTTTGTAAAAGCGTACGCAGGTATCTGGCGCTGCCGTGACCCCGAACGATTCGGCGCCTGGGTTTACCGAATCGTGGTGAACGCCTGCAAGGATTACCTGAAGAGCCGGCGGCGCACTGATGTCAACCTGGACGATCCGACCGCTGCCCGATTGCCCGCTCCACCAGCCGGCACGCCCGAGTGGGAGATGGAGCGAGCCGAGCTCCGGGAACGGTTGGACCAGGCCCTGGGTAAGTTGCCCATAGTCATGCGGGAAGCCTTCCTGCTGAAGCACTCAGAAGGCATGAGCTACGAAGAAATTGCAGATCTGTTGAATGTTTCCGTTCCGGCCTTGAAGATGCGGGTCCACCGCGCTCGGGCCATGCTGCAGGAGTTGATGGATAGTGAAGGTGGTTGAAAGCCAATGAAACCCGAAATTCAGCGATACCTGGACGGCGAGATTGGCCGTGACGAGCTGACGGTCGACCTGCAGCGCGAGGCGGACCGCTTCGAGCTGTTGACTCGCAGCATTACCGTACTGCCGCGTGAGCGGGCTCCGGCCTGGCTGGAGAACCGGATCATGGTTTCCCTGCCCGCGCAGACCGAGACTCCGTTCACCACCCGGCTCGTTTCCTGGGCGCTCGAAGCCCGCCGGATCCGCTTCCGTCCCATCACCGTGGGGTTGGCTACCGCCGCTCTGGCTGCGATACTCGTGGTGTGGCCTGAGCCTCGCGTCGGTGGCACCGGGGTCATCCAGGTGGGCAGCCAGAACGGCGTCTACCCGGTGGGCAACGCGGCGCCCGTCTATGTCCAGTTCGTCTTTGCCGACCGCAATGCCAGGGAAGTCGCCGTTTCAGGTGATTTCAACAACTGGCAGCC
>JBBDWZ010000170.1:0-25832 GCA_040902615.1 Gemmatimonadota bacterium
AATTCGAAACTTCCAAGGCCGCCACTCACGAATTGCGGTGTGCTCCAGTTCCGGGTTTGACCATTGCCCAGTTGTCCTTCCCATCCGCGCCCCCAGCACATGACGAGCTTCGATGTGAGAATCCCGCATGTGGAGCCACGGCCCGCGCTAATCAGTTCGAAGGGATGCGAGCCAAATACCGGAAACGGTGTCAAAACGACCGGCGCGCCGATCACTGTGGTGGTGTTGCCCAGTTCGCCGAACGAACTGCCACCCCAGCAATAGGCAATATTGTCAATACCGACGGCGCAGCTATGATCTTCTCCGGCACTGATATCGATGAACCTGGCCGCGGATTTGACCGCGACGGGTTGACTTTGATTGTCCACCGTGCCGTCGCCCAGTTGGCCGTACTCGTTGTTACCCCAGCACCAGGCGCTGCCATCAAGAGCCAGGCCGCAGGTCTGGGCGCTCCCGGCCGACAGCGTCGCAAAGCGGACATTACCGATAACCTGAACCGGCGCCAGCTCGCTCACAAATCGGCCGGCCCCCAGCTGGCCTTGCCCGCCCGCTCCCCAGCAATACGCTGCACCGGATGCAGTCAAAGCACAGGTATGTCGCGCGCCGGCGCTGACCGAGACGAAGCGCAGGGCCAGGTTGTGGATCACCGGAAACGGCAGCGTAACCCGCGTGCCATTGCCCAATTGGCCGAAGTTGTTGTTGCCCCAGCAATGGAGTTCACCGCCGCTGTCGATCGCACACGTATGACTGCCACCCGCACTGATCGAAACGAAGCCGCGGTCCGAGTCGACATTGACGGGAACCACACTGTTCCCGCTGGCGCGAGTCCCCAGCTGGCCTCCTGCGTCACTGCCCCAGCAGTACGCAGTGCCGGTCTCGGTCAAAGCGCAGGTATGTTCTGCCCCGGCGCTCAACGCGATGAAGCCGCCGTCATCCATGACCTTCGGTTCGGTCACGTCGGCGCAGCCCGCCAGCCCGGCAAAAATCGTCAGCGTGCTGAAAAAAGCCCGGATACGCGCCCCCAGAAAGTGCGTTTCGTTGCAAGCGCCGGCACAGGCAGGGGTGGTTCCCCGGCCAGTACGCGACGCGGATTGACTTCACAAAGCAGATGCACATGCTCCTCGGCGTCCGCACTCGTCAACAGCTCCTGGTACGCCCTCACACCGAGGACTCCACGCGCATGATAGTCGCTGCACAGATAATCCGCCCAGCCGCGCTCGATCAAACCGTATGCAAAGCGCTGGGCCTCCGGTCCGTAGCGGCCAAGTAATGAGCCGCCGTTGACCTGAAAGTACGCGCCAGCACGTTTCCATTGCTCAGCCAGCGAAAAATCGCGCGTGAAACCGTCGTAGCGCTCCGGATGCGCCAGGATCGGGAGCGTGCCGCCCCCGAGCAGCGTCGAGATCGTTTCGGCGGAGCGGGGCGGTACTGTCATGTAGGGGAACTCGATCAAAACAAACGGACCACCCGCCAGGCGGAGCCGCCGGTCGGCCAGCTCCGGATGTGGTATGTCCAGCATCAGTTCGACACCGCGTTCCAGCAACAGCCCCGGATGATGGCTGCGCGCATGATGGCTGACTTCAGTCCAAGCCGCATCCAGCCGCGCCAGTCGTTCCGACAGCAGCTCAGGCCACAGCGTCAGAGAAGCGTCGAAATGAGGCGTCGTGATTACGGCGTTAACGCCCTCGGCTTGAAAGGCGCTCAAGCCGCGGCAGCTTTCCTCCAGAGACTGCGCCCCGTCATCGACACTCGGCATCAGGTGATTGTGAAAATCGAGCGTGTTCACAGGGGCGCCGCCTGGTCGCCGCCGTCCTGGAAGCGCGCACACAACATCGCGCCAGCGCAGAGGAACCCGATGTATTGCGTCAGCGCCGAGTAGTAATCGAATGGATTATCCGTCAGGGCGACGCAGGCCCAACCCACAATCCCGCCCAAAGCAGCTAAGGCAAATTCTCGACCGCGCGGGCTGGCGGCCAGCCCCGCGCGCCACGCGCCGATGAACCACTTGAGAATGGCCAGGAAAAACAGCGCGACTCCAATCAACCCGGCCTCGCTGGCCAATCGCAGATATTCGTTGTGCGGAACATAGCCGACTTGAGCGGGCATATACTGCTTCAACACGACCGTCGACGATCCAAGACCCAAGCCGGTCAAGCGGTCACCCGCGAAGGAACCGTAGACGATTGGCCAGAGGGCATCGCGGCCCTGCCAATTGATGGATTCATACAGTGCCGCCGGCGAACGAATTAGCGTGATGACTTCCGATGGCGTCGGCATGAACCCAAGTGAGCGCTCCAGCGCGGGCGCCATCAACGGTACTCCCACCAGCAGACCGACCAGCACTGGGCCGGCCATCGCCTTGTAGCCGCGCCGCGCGACACCCGCGTACAACGCCATTACGGCAATGCCGGCAAAGACGCCAAGCAGTGTAATTCGAGTTAGCGTCAGATAGATCCAAATGCCGAACAGCGCGCACAGACCCAGGTAGCGCATCTGGCCGCGTACCATAAAGCGCGCCAGCGAGATGAACAAAACGACCATCAAGTAGAAAGAGAAGGGGTTGGCGTACGTTCCCAGACCGCCGATCCGCTTGTAGCCCAGTGGATCAACCGTGTAAGCGATGCCGACGAGCATGAACGGATTCAGCAGTAATACAACGACACTGGTCGCCAGCGTCCACCTCACCAGCGAATCGAGTTCTTCTTCCCGCTCGACGAGGCCGGCCACGACGATAAAAGTCAGGAACGGGTACGCGAGCTTCAACAGCAATCGCAAGCCATCCACAGGTGAATAGGACGTTACAATTGATGCAGCCGCGTAAATCAGGAAAACCGCGTACCAGCGGCCCTGCTTGCCAATCGCCTCGACCTGCACACCCCGCTGCACCAACAACAACAGCAGGAACCCAGCCGTTACTCCGACCAGGCGGATGCCATTCATGTCGAGACCGCCAACTTCCGGAAAGAGTGCCTTGAACCCGCCCGTGATAAACGACAGGTCCGCGGGGCCAATCGCTAACATGAAAGCAACCAGCACGAGCGGCCGGAAAATGACGAGCAGGAGCAGCAGTGCGCCGAAGAGCACCCCGGATATGATCCACGGCGAGTACACAACAGCAAACGCAACCAGCAAGCAAATTGGCACCAGCCCGAGCAGGGCGAGGCGCCTGCCGTCGCGCAGATCGAGCGTCGCGCTATTCACGGTTTGCGGGTGTGGTCGCGGGCAGCACTACAGAGGGGTGTGCGCCTTCTTGCCGTCGTGGCAACATGTGAGCAAACAGTGCCGGTGCAAAGGACCAGCCAATCTGATAGAGGTGCGTTCGGCTGTCGAAGACACGCGGGTATTTGCGCACGGCCGCCGGGAACAACGGACGCGACCAGGACACGCCCAACCGGAGAAATCCGGCCAGTCCCCAGATCAAACGGCCGGCCAGTGCCGCCCACACGCCCTGCCCCTCGCGCAACAGCATGAAGCGGCACTCGGACCGCAGCAAATCCAGTCGCAGGTTGCTGCGGCTGCTCGAAACCTGGCTGTAATGCAATATGCCTACCTCGCCGCAGTAGAAAATGCGCCAACCGCGTCCGCGCACTCGCAGGCAAAACGACATGTCCTCATGGAACATGAATAGATCTTCGGGTAATCCGGCCAGGTCGGTCACTATCTCGCGGCGCACCATCATGAACGCGCCCGCCACCGCTTCTACATCCCGGCTGTCACGGTGGTCCCACCAGGTAAGATTCAAATCGCCAAAGATTCGGCTGCGCGGGAAAAACATGTGCAGGTAGGCCGATTCAAACAGCAGATGGCGTAGCCGATACGCCCGGCGCCCTCCATCTGGCTGCACCGAGCCGTCCGTCAAATCAAGGCGGCAACCAACCAGACCAATGTCCGGCGCGTGATCCAGGATGTCCACGCAGCGCTGTAGCGTACCAGGACCTACTCGCGTGTCCGGGTTGAGATACAGGATGTACTCACTGTTGACGAAGGGCAGTGCCTGGTTGTTGGCATGCGGGAAGCCAACATTGAAACTGTTGCGTAGCAGCCGGACGTCGGGAAAATCGCGCTCGATCATGGCATCCACGCCATCGGTTGATGCGTTGTCGACCACGATGACTTCGTGCGCCAGGTCTCCCGCCGTCTGCTGGATCGAGTGCAGGCAGTCACGCAGCAGATCTGCCACGTTCCAAGTCACGATGATGATCGTGAGCCGCACCGGCTCTTTCTGCCACGCTCCATCAGATTGCGCCGACGCATGCGTGCGGATCATCGGGCTGACACCTGCGAGGTGGTGCGCGCGCTGACAGTCAGATCTTGTGACGGGTCCATGCTGCTCGAGCTGCAGACCTGGTAAAAAGACTCCAGTGGACCGGCCAACACGGACCAATCGAGGCGTTCAGCCAACCCACGCGCAGCCCGTGCTGCGCGTTCGCGAGCTTGACCATCGGCCAGCGCGTCCACCATGCCCGCCGCCAGGCCTTCGGCTGTGGCCGTCGTGCACCAGCCCGCCCCCGAGCGGCTCAACAGTTCTGCAACGTCGCCAACCTGAGGCATGACGACAGGCCGACCCGCCGCCAGATAATCGTTGACCTTGCTAGGCCAGCGCCCTCGATTGCCGATCGTATCACGGCAAGGAATAACGCAGGCATCGGCGGCTGCCAGCCAATCGGCCAGGCAGTGCGAATCGACTGTTCCGGTCACGGTCACGCCAGCAGCCGGCCGCGGCCGAATCCCGGTGCGACCCACCAACACGAGTCGGGCGCCGGGAATCTCGCGGCGGGCCCGCTCGAACGCATTGTTCAACAGCATCAAATCGCCGAAGGTCAGCAACCCGACATGAACCAGCAGCGGCACATCGCTTCCGACCTGCAAGCGCCGGCGAGCATCGGCGCTAGAGGCAGGTCGGATGGCCCCTGCATCGCACCCATTCGGCAATAGCATGACCGTCTCGGGCCTGACGCCAAGGTCGACGGCTCGCCGAGCCAGCGCCGTGCTGATCGCGGTCGTGCCTGCGGCCTGGCGACGGAAGTGCTCTTCGTACCAGGTCTCGATCGGCCCGAACATGGTTCGAACCGCCCAGCCGGAACGATCATGAATCCAGCCGCCCCGGCCCCACCAGTCTGCCCAATCCATCACCAGGCCCGCTCCAGTCCAGCGCTGCAGCATCATGGCCGGGTGCACCACGACCGGTCTGGAGTCGAAGGCGTGAATTAGATCGAATGAACGGTGACGGAGGCGGAGCATCCGACGCAGTGCGTTCCAAGGGTCCCAGCCGGTTCGCCCACGACCGATCAGCAGGTCAGGCGCCTCGATGATTTCGACCCCGTCTACGTCCTGCGCAGTGATGAGCCAGCGCGCCGAGGGACTGGTTGTGCACAGCGTAACCTGGTGACCGCGCTGCACAAGCTGCCGCGCGAGGTGAAACGCTCTCAGGTAGGTCCCGCGACCGCGGACGTTATGGTTAAGATAGAGTAGCTTCATCGCGGTAACGCCTCCTGAATCAGATCAGTAGGCTCCGCGTCCGCGTAACACGGCAGGCACGGTGAGAAGTAGAATCCTCGCGTCCAACCCGAGGCTCCAGTTGCGGATGTACTGCATGTCCAGTGCAGCCCAGGCGTCGAAGTCTTTGATGTCCGACCGGCCGTTCACCTGCCACAGGCACGTGATCCCGGGCGTGACTGCCAGCTTGCCCCATTGCCACGGCTTGTATTCGGCAAATTCCTCGGCAAACGGCGGACGCGGTCCGACCAGGCTCATGTCACCAACCAGCACGCTCCACAACTGCGGCAGTTCGTCGATGCTGTACTTTCGAAGTATCCGGCCTACCACCGTGACCCGTGGATCCTCCCGCATCTTGAAGGCCGGACCACACATCTCATTGTGATGCTGCAAGCTGGTTTTCAACTCGTCCGCATTGACGACCATGGTCCTGAACTTGTACGCGACAATCGGCCGGGCCCGTTTGCCCAGCACGCGAAACTCGTAGAGGACCGGACCCGGTGAGGTCAGCTTGATGACCAGTGCAACCAGCAGAAATAGCGGAGAAAGTAGAACGAGCAGGGGCAGCGCGATCATGATGTCGAGTGCGCGTTTGATCTGCTGGCCGGTACGCCAGCCCCGGTTGCGCGCCTGTACCGGCAAATATGAATCCCAGTTCAGCTCAGCCTGCAATTGAGCGATGATGGCAGGCATTGGTTTCTGACCGGCCGACACCACCGGTCCCAGCGAAATCTGACCGGCCACCACGTCGGCCGCCGGCTGCAAGTGCCACGGTTGCGAAGCTGCCACGTTCCTCCCGTCCGCCCTGATTGCGCTAGTCTACCCTCGCAGTGGTTTGAGTAGACGCGTATCAATGTCGACTTCGAGACCTTGACCGATTGCGCTTATCCCCACCAGCACACGCTTGCGGCCCCGACTCTCGATCACAATCCCTTCCACACCCTCGAATGGCCCCTCTGTGATCCGCACCTTCTGTCCCTCCGCGAGGAATGGCCTCGCTTCGGGCTCGACTCCGGTGCTCGCGAGCGCCGCCGCAAACCGCCTGACGTTCTCGAGTTCCTCTTCTGCAATCGGTGTCGGCTGTCCGCGCGTGCGTACGATCGTGCTCACGCCCGGCGTCGTTAATACCGAATGCAGATCACGCATCGCAAAACGGCCAAACACGTAACTGGGGAACAACGGAAACGGCACGACTTTCTTTCGGTCTTTCCACTGCCGCTGACGTGGCACGAGTGGCAGATAGCTGTCGATGCCGCGCGTCTGCAGAAACTTCGCTACCTGTTTCTCCGCACGCGCCCGCGTGTAGCACGCATACCAGCGCGGCTCGACATACAGCTCAGCCGTTTCCTCCGCCCCGTCGGTCGCGCTTGCAAGAAAAGAACCCGCCATGAATTACGTTCGCTCCAGACGCGGCTTCGCCCCGTCAGTTACAGGCGCTTCTGACCCGGCCATACATGAAACCTGCTGCACCTTGGAGGACGTACGGACGCCGGGCGCACGCAACCGTTCTCCGGCGTGCCCGGCCCAGGCGGAGGAAACCCACGCAGAGCCATTTAGCGGTTCTTCCCCCAACCACGACCCCTCCAGTTGCCCATCAGAAGAACCCGCGCATGGGCGCCGCGCTGCCATTCTCCAGACGGGCCAGCAGGTCAACGCCCCATCGCGTGCCGGAATGATTAGCGGTCTATCAAAAACGCCGCAAGAGGAACTCAAACCTAGAGTTAGCACATTTCGAACAGGTCGGGGCAAACCTTTCGGCAAAGCGACCTGGCCCAGGTTCATTTCAGGCACTGGCTTCGACTTCATTCTCCGCCATGTCCATGGGCGGAACGATCCCGCTCAGCCCCACCACATTGCTGCCCGCCACGGCCCGGGTGGCGTTGCGCGTATCGACCACCAGCGCAGAGTGCTCGACCACGTGTCGGTAATCAATGACCTGGTGGTCGGTCGCGATGACCACGCAGTCGCAGGAGGCCAGCAGACGGTCGGTCAGCGGGACGCTGCGATACACTTCTCCGTCTTCGCGAATCTCTGGTATATACGGATCGTGATACTGGATGTCGGCTCCCTTCCGCAGGAGCAACCGCATCACATCGAGCGCGGGACTCTCACGTATGTCGTTTATGTCGCGTTTGTAGGCCATACCCAGGATCAGTATCCGACTGCCCCGGATCGGCTTGGCCCGCTGGTTCAACGCGTCCTGCACCTTGTCGACCACGTAGTGCGGCATTTCCGAATTGATCTCACCGGCCAGCTCGATCATGCGGGTCTTGTAGTTGAGCGTCTTCATCTTCCACGCAAGGTAATGCGGATCGAGCGGAATACAGTGTCCGCCAATCCCGGGTCCGGGTGTGAATTTCATGAATCCGAATGGTTTGGTCGCCGCTGCTTCAATGATCTCGAACACGTCGACACCGAGGCGGTCCGCTACCTGGGCCATTTCATTGACCAGTGCGATGTTCACCGCTCGAAACGTGTTCTCCAGCAGCTTGGTCAGCTCGGCTGCTTCCGTGGAGGACACGGGCACTACCCGCGCCATGGCCTGCGAGTAAAGCGCGCGACCGGCATCCAGACAACGCTGGGTGATTCCGCCAATGACTTTCGGCGTGTTTGCAACTTTCCAGACCTGATTGCCCGGATCGACGCGCTCGGGACTGAAGCAGAGGAAGAAATCCTCGCCCACAACGAGTCCGCTGGCCTCGAGCTTGGGCAACATCAGCTCGCGCGTAGTTCCTGGGTAGGTGGTCGACTCGAGGATGATCAATTGTCCCGGCCTCAGATGCTGGGCAATCGCATCACTGGCCGCCACCACGTAGCTCACGTCCGGGTCACGGGTTTTTGACAGCGGTGTCGGCACGCACACGCAGATCGCGTCGCATTGCGCCAGGCGGGACATATCGGTCGTCGCCGCAATCTTCTGACTCTGGACCAGCGGCTGCAGCTGCTCCGACTCGATATCCTTGATGTGAGAGATCCCTGCATTCACGGACGCGGTGACCGGCTCCGAGACATCGAATCCGAGAACTCGAAAGCCGCTTTGCGCGAGCTGCACTGCGAGCGGCAGACCGACGTAGCCCAGCCCTATGATTCCACAGGTCACGTCCCGGTTGCGAATCCGGCGCAGCAGCTCGTCCTCCACCCTCCGGTTCCCGCGCTGTTCCTGTGGCGTCATACCGACTCGTTTCTGATGACAAAATGATTACTGATCGCTTCGACCAGGCCGGACATGGTGTGCTCGCTGGCCACGATCGCAGGCACCAGGCCGTGCTCGCGAATGCGCGCAGCAGTCACCGGCCCAATTGCCGACAGCACTACGCGCGCGGGCAGCCTGCCCACCGCGTCAACAAAATAGCTGACCGTCGAAGGTGACGTAAACGTGATCGCATCGATCTCATCGGTTTCCAGCAGACGCTTCACCTCTTCCACGTTCTCGAGATCGGGCACCGAGCGATAGGCCACGACATCATCCACCGTCGCACTCAGTGACTGCAGGTGCCCTGGGAGTTCCGGATCAGCGCCCGCTGCGCGCATCAGCAGAATCCGGCAGCCGGCCGCAACCTTGCCCGCCAGCGCAGACGCGATCTCGCTGCTCTTGAACTCCTCCGGAATCACATCCGGCTTTATGCCAAACTGCGTGAGCGCGCCCGCCGTGGCCGGCCCGACACAGGCGAACTTCATTCCCGTCAAGTGACCCGGCTGCCTGCCCTGTTGCTTCAGTTCGGCCGCAAACGCTTCGACGCCGTTGGTCGACGTCAGAATCAGCCAGTCATAGGATTCGATGTTGCGCAGCGCCTGCTCGAACGCAGTGGCGTCGACTGGTGCCGTCACTCGAATCGACGGGCAGTAGATCACAGTCGCGCCGCACGCTTCCAGCCGGTCACCCAATTCGCTGGCCTGCCGCCGCGAGCGCGTCACCACGATTCGCTTTCCCGCCAGTGCGCGCGAGCTGTCTGATTCGCCGCTCACCACTCACTCCCCAAAAAAAAGCCCGGCGCGTTGGCACCGGGCGAAACTGCTGATTCACTGACGCAACGTGTGGCGGCCTCGCCAACTCGTCCCGTCGCCGTGCGTTCTCAGATGACTTTACGGACTTTACCGGCCGAAAGACAGCGCGTGCAGACTTTCACATGCTTGCGCTCGCCCTGGTCGGTCTGGATATGGACGCGCCGCAGATTCGGCAGCCAGCGGCGCCGCGTCTTGTTATTCGCGTGGCTCACATTGTTGCCAAACCGCACGCCCTTGCTGCACACGTAACAAACCCGTGACATAGCTCAGTCCACCAGCTCAATGATCGACATGTCGGCCGCATCACCGGGGCGATGCCCCAGGTGCAGCACTCTCGTGTATCCGCCGGCACGCTCCGCAAAGCGCGGCCCGATCTCGCTGAACAGCTTGGCCAGCGCCTGATCGTCCTGGATCTTGCGCGCCACCAGACGCCGCGCGTGCAGATCCCCGCGCTTTGCCTTCGTGATCAGCGGCTCGGCATAACGCCGCAGGTCCTTCGCCTTCTGCGTGGTCGTCTCCACCCGTCCATGCAGAAAGAGCGACGTGGCCATGTTGCGAAACATGGCGTCCCGGTGCTCTGACGTACGACCGAAGCTGTGCCCCTTCTTGCGATGCCTCATGACCGATTACTCCTGTTCCGACTCGCGCCGCAGACCGACTTCCGACTCCGCGGACAGGCTGCTGCTGCTCAGACCACTGCTGCTGCTCAGACCGCTGCTGCTGCTGCTGCTCACGCTGCTGCTGCCGACCCCACCGCTGCTGCTCGCGCTGCTGCCGCCATTCCCCTTCTGCTCGACCAAGTACATCTCGCCGTCCTCGCTCGCCTCCAGCTTCATGCCGAAGTGGAGGTTGTGCTCGTTCAGGAACTGGCGGATTTCTTCGAGCGACTTGATGCCGAAGTTCTCAATGTTCAGCATCTGGTCCTCGGTTCGCTGAACCAGGTCGCCCAGCGTGATGATGTTTTCCTTCTTCAGTGAATTCACCGATCGCACCGAAAGCTCGGCCAGCTCATCGATCGGGCGGCGGAACAGGTCACGCAGCGGCGAGGGCACGCGTACTGCACCCGGTACCGGCGGTGAATCCGACAGCGGCTCGGCGAACCGGAGCATGTACTCGAGATGTTTGCGCGCCAGCTCAGCCGCATAACCCACCGATTCTTCCGGCGACATGCTGCCGTTGGTCTCGACCACCAGCGTCAACCGATCGAAGTCGGTACGCTGACCAACGCGGGTTTCGTCGACCGTGAAGTTTGCTCGAAGCACCGGATTGTAGATCGAATCCACCCGGACCAGGTCGACCGGGCTGGACTTGGGCAGCACGTGCTGCTCAGCCGGTACGAAGCCCCGGCCCTTGTTCACGTAGAGCGCCATGTTCACTTCGCGATCATCCTGCAGCGTGAACAGGTGATGGTCCGGATTCAGAATGGTAACCGAGCCGGTCCTGGCGATGGCACGCGCGCTGACTGCGCCGGTACGTTCGGCCCGCAGTTCCAGCACGGCTTCTTCCTCGCTCTGATCCAGCATCAAGACCAGCGTCTTGAGGTTCTGGATGATCTGATGCACATCTTCAACGACGCCGGGTACGGTCTGATGCTCGTGCAACACGCCATCCATGCGGAAGGCCCAGACCGCCGAACCGCGCAATGACGAAAGCAGAATGCGGCGAACCGTATTGCCCAGCGTCTGACCAAAGCCGCGCTCGAGCGGCGCCACGACGAACTGCGCCGTGCGGCCTTCGTTCGACTTCGCGATGACTTCGATACGCTGCGGCAGCACTAACCCGGTGAGATCAATTTCCACGATTGTCCTCCCCAATTTCTTGGGTTCAGTTATCTGTCAAAGGTGACGATCTGACGAAAACGTCTCGTCGCTCGTCGCTCGTCACTCGTTACTTGCTGTACAACTCGACGATCAACTGCTCCTGCACCGCCAACGGAATGTCGGCGCGGCCTGGACGCTCGAGCACGCGGCCGGTACGCGTCGCTTCATCGACCGCCAGCCAGCGCACCGTCGTGGGCTTGGTCTTCGACTCCAGCGCTACCTGAACCGGGAGCAGGTCTTTCGATTCGGCGTGCATGCGGACCTCATCGCCTTGCCGCACCTGGTAGCTGGGAATGTCCACGACCCGGCCATTCACCATGACGTGCCCGTGCTGCACGATCTGACGAGCCTGTTTCCGGCTCGAGGCGAACGCCAGCCGGTACACGATGTTGTCGAGTCTCAGCTCCAGACCCACCAGCAGGTTTTCACCCGTGACACCCGGAAGCTTCGCGGCCTTCTCGAACAAGGTCTTGAAGTACTTCTCCGGTACGCCATAGATGCGCTTGACTTTCTGCTTCTCGCGCAGCTGCTGCGAGTAATCAGATGTCTTCTTGCGCCGCTGCTGGGCAAGTCCGTGTTGACCGGGCGCGTAATTGCGCCGCTCGATCGGGCACTTCTCGGTGTAGCACTTGGTGCCCTTGAGGAAGAGCTTCTGCCCCTCACGGCGGCAGAGCTTGCAAACTGCTCCCGTGTAACGACCCATTCTGTGTTCCGTCTCCTAGTAGGTAGTACTGCCGGAACTTCGTCCCGCCCGGACGGGTGGCGGTTTACGTCCCGAACTGCCCAATCCCCGACGGGGATTCTTTACTTTGTTTCCCGCGATCCGCGATCCGCGATCCGCGCCTGCCGTTACACGCGCCGCTTCTTCGGCGGTCTGCAGCCGTTGTGCGGGATCGGCGTTACATCGCGAATCGAACGAACCTGCAGGCCGGCCGCAGCCAGAGCCTGGATTGCTGATTCACGGCCACTTCCCGGACCCTGCACGCGCACGTGCACCCGCTTCATGCCCAGGTTCACTGCTTCGCGCGCGACCTGCTCGGCGGCAACCGTGGCCGCAAACGGTGTCGACTTTTTGGATCCCTTGAAGCCGGCTTTGCCGGAGCTTCCCCAAACCACGACGTGGCCCTGGGTGTCGGTGATCGTGACCAGCGTGTTGTTGAAGGTCGCCTTGATATGAGCGATCCCTTCCGCTTCGACATGCCGCTTGGCGCGTTTCGCAACGCGCTTCTTTGGATTCGCCATGATTATTTCTTAGCCGCTTTCTTCTTACCGGCAATCGCAACCCGCTTACCCTTGTGGGTGCGTGCATTGGTGTGCGTGCGCTGGCCGCGTACCGGCAGGCCTTTGCGGTGACGCAGACCACGGTAGCAGCCAATGTCCATCAATCGCTTGATGTTCATCGACGTTTCCGTGCGCAATGCACCTTCCACCTTGTATTGGTTTTCGATCGTTCGGCGCAGCCGGTTCACTTCATCGTCGTTTAATTCATGAACGCGCCGATCCGGGTTGACACCGGTGGTCGACAGAATGCGCTGCGCTGTGGGCAGCCCGATTCCAAAGATGTACGTGAGTGCGACTTCGATCCGCTTGTTGCGCGGAAGATCGACTCCTGCAATACGAGCCATAGCCTACCCTTGCCGCTGTTTATGTCGCGGGTTCTTCTTGCAGATAATGCGGATGACGCCGGCGCGTTTGATCACGCGGCAATGCTCGCAAATCGGCTTCACGCTGCTGCGCACCTTCATGGGTCCATTTCCTTTTGGTTACTGGACAGCTTTTAAATATACGGGGCTCGCTAAACCCCATCAACCCCAAGTGCCACTAAGATTTCCGGAACCGGCCGACGGCGCATGAGGGGCAAACCCGGCCCATAACGGCGGATCAGTCGGTCAAACCGGTCAGGATACGCGGACCATTCTCGGTGATGGCCACGGTGTGCTCGAAGTGGGCGCTGCGGCGCCGGTCCGCGGTCACCACCGTCCACCGATCGGCCAGAGTCCGGACCGCCGACGTGCCTTCGTTGATCATTGGCTCGATGGCCAATACGAGGCCGGGCTGCAACTTGAGGCCTTTCCCGGGTTGTCCGTAATTGGGGACCTGGGGCTCCTCATGGGGGCCGCGCCCGATCCCGTGCCCGACTAGGTCACGCACCACGCTGAATCCCGCACCTTCGGCTACTTTTTGAACCGCATGGCCGATGTCGCCCAGGCGATTTCCGGCCAGCGCGGTTTCAATTCCGCACTTCAAGGCGGTTTGAGTCACGTCCAGCAGGCGGGTCGCATCGATATCGATGGCGCCCACCGGGTAGGTCACGGCTGCATCCGCGTACCATCCGTTCAGCCGCACCCCCGCATCGACGCTGACGATGTCGCCGTCCTTGAGGACGCGGTTTCGACGCGGAATTCCATGTACGACTTCGTGGTTGAGCGAGATGCACAGCGTAGCCGGAAACCCGTACAAGCCCTTGAATGCGGGCTCAGCGCCGGGATGCGCACGGATGAAATCCTCGGCAAAACGGTCCAGCTCGAGCGTGGTGTTGCCGGGCTTTACCTGCGGTCGGATTGCCTCGAAGAGCCGGGCCAGAATACTGCCGGCTTCCGCGATCGCTTCCACGTCGGCTGCTGTCTTCAACGGAATCACAGGCCGAGCATCCGTCTCAGGTCAAATTGCACGTCGTCGATCGGGCGGTCACCGGAAATCGTGTGCACGGGTGTAACGCCCTTCCGATAGTATTCAAGCACCGGTGCAGTCTGCTGGCGATACACATCCAGGCGCCGTTGCACGGTGGCAGGCTCATCGTCTTTGCGCTGAACCAGTCCGTATCCGCACTTGTCACAAACCGCCGGTTTCTTCGGCGGATCAGAGAATTGATTGTAGACCGCGCCACATTGCTGGCATGACCAGCGACCACCCAGGCGTTTTACGATCGAATCATCGTCGACGTCGAGCATGAGCACCGCGCTGATCGGCCGCTTCAATTCGGCCAGCATGACATCCAAGGCACGTGCTTGTGGCAGTGTGCGCGGAAATCCATCCAGAATAAACCCCTTCTCGTTGCCGATGGCAGCGAGCGTTTCCTTGACCAATCCAAGAATCACCTGATCAGGGACTAATTCCCCTGCATCCATATACCGCTTGGCTTCCTGACCGAGCGGCGTACCGTCGCGCACAGCTTCCCGCAGCAGGTCTCCCGTCGAGATCTTCCGCAGTCCAGTGCTGGCCGCCAGCAGGTCACCCTGCGTGCCTTTGCCCGCGCCCGGTGGTCCGAACAGAATGACGTTCATTCCTCTCTCACAAAAAACGACAGCGGGGGGACTCGACTCCGAGCTCCCCCCACTGAACGGGGATCGTGGAGGGATCAGGGATCGTCCGCGATCCGCGATCCGCGATCCGCGATCCGCAATCCTCGATCCCTTACAGGAACCGCTGACGTCCGCGGAACCGCACGCGGCCTTTCTTCATGAAGCCCTCGTAGTGACGCAGCAGCAAGTGCTGCTGCATTTGCTGAACCGTGTCCAGCGCAACGCCCACCACAATCAGCAGTGAGGTGCCGCCGAATTGCACGCCGGTCACACCGGTGGCATCGATGATCAGCCAGGGCAGCAAAGCGATTGCTGCGAGATAGATCGCGCCGACCAGGGTAATGCGATCCAGCACGTACTCGATGTAATCGGCGGTCTTCGCTCCCGGCTTCACGCCTGGAATGAAGGCGCCCTGTTTCTTCAGGTTTTCGGCGAGGTCGACCGGATTGAAGATGATCGACGTATAGAAGTAGGTGAAGAACAGGATCAGAATGCTGTACGCCAGGTAGTACGGCCAGTTGCCCGGCTGAAACAGATTCGAGAAGCCGCGCAGCGGCTCGAAGAACACGCCGAACGTACCGGGCAGAATGATGATGGACTGCGCGAAAATGATCGGCATTACGCCGGATGAGTTGATGCGCAGCGGGATGAAGCTCTTCTGGCCTTCGCGTACGCGGCCGCGACCCATCACCTTGCGCGGGATCTGCACCGGTATCTTGCGGGCGGCCATGGTCATCGCGACGACACCGGCCACCACGCCCACCATCACGGCGATCAGGATCAGGACCGCGAACCAGCCGATCACATCGTTGGTCACCGACGTCCAGATGTTGGCGGTGGCGGTCGGGAATGTCTCAATGATCGAGAAGAAAATCAGCAATGACATACCATTACCGATGCCGCGTTCGGTAATCTGTTCGCCCAGCCACATGACGAAGACGGCGCCCGTGGTCAACACCAGCGCGGTCGGCAGCAGGAACGAGAAGAAGCCCGGATTCAGCACCGCGCCCTGCACGCTCTGGATGAAGACGCCGTAGCCGTACCCCTGCATGAGCGCCAGTACGACCGTGGCGTAGCGCGTCCACTGCGTGAGTTTCTTGCGGCCGTCCTCGCCTTCCTTCTGCATCTTTTCGATGGACGGCACGACCGCCGCCATCAGCTGGAACATGATGCTGGCCGAGATATACGGCATGATCCCGAGCGAAAGCACAGTCGCGCGAGAGAGCGCGCCGCCCACGAACATGTCGTACACGCCGAACAGCGTGTCCTGCAGCAGGGCGAACTGCGCGGCCAGTGCACCCACATCGATGCCGGGCGCGGTGATGTGCGCGCCGATTCGATAGATGAAGAGCACCATGAGCGTGAAGAGAATCTTCTCTTTCAGCTCCGGTATCTTGAACAGGTTGGGAATCGGATTCGCCATGTTCAGCTCTCCAGCAGCTCTACCGTGCCGCCGGCTGCTTCCACTTTCGTACGGGCTGATTCACTGATCGCGTGCACGTGCAACGCGAGCTTGCGCGTAACCTCACCATCACCGAGCAGCTTGACCGGCTTGCCGAGTTTGGCCAGCCGGTGCGCTTGCAGGACTGCGGGCGTAATCGTGGTGTCCTCGATGCGATCGAGGTCACCCAGGTTCACGACTTCGTATCCCACCCGGAAGATATTCTTGAAACCACGCTTCGGGACGCGGCGCTGCAGCGGCATCTGGCCGCCTTCGAACCAGGCAGGAATGCCATGATGGCCGGTACGGGCCTTCTGACCCTTGTGTCCCTTGCCTGAGGTCTTGCCTTTGCCGGAGCCCGGTCCGCGTCCCAGCCGCTTCTTTTCGCGGTGCGCGCCCTCGGGCCGGCCCAGGTTGTTCAGGTCTGTCATCTATTCCTCGCCTTCACCCAGTTCGCTCACCTCGACCAGGTGACGAACCTTGAAAACCATGCCGCGTATCGCCGGGTTGTCCGGCTGGACCACGGAATCCTGATGGTGCATCAGTCCGAGCGCTCGCAGCGTCTTGCGCTGATCGTCGGGCTTTCCTACTCCACTGCGAACCTGCTTGATCCGGACCCGCAACGGCTTGCCCGTCGCCTTCTTCTTAGGCACGGCGCACCCCCAGCTCCTGCAAGGTGATGCCCCGTTCCGCCGCGATCATTTCGGCGGTCACCAGCTGCTGCAGACCGTCCATGGTTGCACGCGCGACGTTGATCGGGTTGTTGGAGCCCAGACTCTTGGTCAATACGTCGGTGAGGCCGACCGCCTCTAGAACGGCGCGCACCGGCCCGCCTGCGATCACACCCGTACCGGTTCCCGCCGGCTTGAGCAGGACGCGGGCTGCGCCGTGATGACCGACCGCCTCGTGCGGGATGGTACCGTGCACGAGCGGGATCTTTACCATGCTCCGGCGCGCCTGCTCGAGGCCTTTGCGAATCGCTTCCGACACCTCGTTCGCCTTGCCCAGCGCGATACCGATGTTGCCCGCGCGGTCACCGACGGCCACAAGTGCCGTGAATGAGAAACGCCGTCCGCCCTTTACCACCTTGGCGACGCGGTTGACGAAGATGACATTCTCCGCCATGTCGCCATCACTGCGGGTGCGCCGCGTGCTCTCACGCGCATCCTTCATCGCGCGGCCTTCCTTGCCCGGGCTGCCACCACCACCGCCACCCTGGCCGCCCTGCCCACCGCTCCGCTGACCACCTCTTGGTTCTACCATTCGTTCCTGACCGTTTCTCTAGAATTCGAGGCCGCCCTCGCGGGCGCCCTCAGCAAATGCAGCAATGCGACCATGGTACAGATAGCCACCGCGGTCGAATACAACGCGCGTAATGCCCGCGGCCTTGGCCCGCTCGGCGAGCAGTTTGCCCGCGGCCTTGCTCAGCGCCGTCTTCTTGCCCGCTTCACTTTCGCGCAGGTCCTTGAGATCCGGCGACAGTGTCGAGATGCCGAGCAACACCGTGCCGGTGCTGTCATCGACGATCTGACCCTGCATGTTCTTGAGTGAGCGATGCACGGCCAGGCGCGGCCTCTCGGGAGAACCGCTCACGCGACGGCGTACCCGCCGATGGCGGCGCAGTCGCAGATTCTCACGGACCTTGGTTTTCTTTCTGAATGCCATAAATCCTCTCAGGTGATGCCGCGCGAGCCGTTCTCATCGCTCTTCGCGCATCACGCGTCGCTCGTTCTTACTTGGCTCCGGCCTTACCGGCCTTACGCCGGACCTGCTCACCCTGATACCGGATGCCTTTGCCCTTGTATGGCTCCGGTGGCCGCACCGAACGGATCTCGGCGGCGACCTGACCGACCTTTTGCTTGTCCATGCCTTCGATCACGACGACGGTCGGGCTGGTCGTCGAAATCGTGATGCCGGCTGGCTCGGGATACGTGACCTGATGCGAGTAACCAACGCTCAACACCAGGTTCTTCCCCTTCTTCTCCGCGCGATACCCGACGCCGATGATCTCGAGTGCCTTGCGATACCCGCCGGTTACGCCCTGCACCATGTTGGCAATCAGGGCACGCGTGAGTCCGTGCAGCGCGCGCACTGGCTTCTCATCCGAAGGACGCTCGACCAGAACTTTGCCGTCCTCGACCCGCACTTTCATTTCGTACGGGAATGTGTAGGTCAGCTCCCCTTTCGGACCTTTGACCTTCACCGTGCTGCCGTCCACCGTAACCGTAACCTTGTCCGGGACCGTCACCGGTTTGTTTCCGATTCTCGACATGTTTCTCTCCTACCAGACCAGAGCCATGACTTCGCCACCAACTTTTGCGGCGCGAGCCTGGCGGTCGGTCATCATACCCTGTGATGTCGAGACGATCGCGATCCCCAGCCCTCCACGTATGCGCGGCATGTCATCCGCCGCCTTATATATGCGTCGGCCAGGACGCGATACCCGCTCGATGTGGCGGATGATCGAATGTTCGTCGTAATACTTCAGGTAAAGCCGCAGCACGCCGTGTTTGCCATCATCCAGGACCTTGTAGTCGTGAATGAAGTGGCTCTCTTTGAGAATGCGGGCAATTTCGGTCTTGAGCTTCGATACCGGCATGTCCACGCGCTTGCCCTTGGCCTGTGCCGCATTGCGCACGCGCGTCAGCATGTCGGCGATGGGATCTGTCATCATATGGGTTCTGCTCTCCTATAGTATCCGGCCTTATCCGGACTTGTAGGAATCTTCGATTCCCGGATCGCGGATCGCGGATCGCGGATCGCGCGGTTTCTGCGATCCTGACCGTGACCTGCGAGCCGGCGTTATCTACCAACTAGCCTTGCGCACGCCCGGGATTTCGCCATTCAGCGCCATCTCGCGGAAGCAGATCCGGCAGAGGCCGAACTTGCGCAGGAACGCGCGAGGCCGGCCGCATCGTCCGCAGCGGTTGCCCGCGCGCACCTTGAACTTGGGCTTGGCCTTGCTCTTCTCGATCAGTGCTTTTTTTGCCATATCACTCTCTCAAAACGTCCATACGATCCGCGATCCCCGATCCCCGATCCGCGATCCGCGCCTGTCAGTCAGCCGCGCCTTCGGTCTCACCAAAGACCGATACCGGTGTTTCGCCGCGGAACGGCATGCCCAGCTCGCGCAGCAATGCGTACGCTTCGTCATCCTTATTGGTCGTGGTCACGATCACGATGTCCATGCCGTGAACCTTCTGAACTTTGTCGTAATCGATCTCGGGAAAGATCATCTGCTCCTTGATGCCGAGCGAATAATTCCCGCGTCCATCGAACGAGCGAGTCGGCAACCCGCGGAAGTCGCGGATGCGCGGGACCGCCGCGTTGATGAACCGATCCAGAAACTCGTACATGCGCGCACCGCGCAGCGTGACGCTGGCGCCGATCGGCAGTCCCTGGCGCAGCCCGAAGTTCGAGATCGCTTTGCGGGCCTTGGTAACCAGCGGCTTCTGCCCGGCAATCTGGGTCATCTCCGCCACGATCGACTCGAGCAGCTTGGGATTCTTCGGCGCCTCGCCCAAGCCGACGTTCAACACGATCTTCTCGACTTTGGGCACACGGAACGGATTGTCGAAGCCAAACTCCTTCATCAGCTTCGGCCGGACCTGCTCCTCGTAGTAAATCTGCAATCTCGGCTTCATGGCTCGTTACTTATCGGTCTTGGGTATAGGGTTGCCACTGCGCGTGGCAATCCGTTCCTTGCTTCCATCCTTCGCAATGCGCTTGCGGGAGCGAGACGGATCTCCGCTCGACGGATCGATCAGCATCACGTTCGATGCGTGAATCGGCTCGAACGACTTGATGCGTCCGCCTTCCGGATTCTCCTGAGACGGACGCACGTGGCGGGTCCGTTCATTGACGCCTTCGACGATCACGCGATTGCGGTCGACCAGCACCTTCAGCACGGTGCCCTCCTGGCCGGCATAGTTGCCGCGGATCACGCGTACGCGATCGCCCCGGCGAACGTGCAGTTTGCCTTTGCTCTCCGGCGCCTTCCTGCGGCTGCCGGCCCCCATCACGGTACGCGGCATTTAAATCACCTCCGGCGCCAGCGATACGATCTTCATGAAGCGCTTCTCGCGCAGCTCGCGTCCGACCGGCCCGAAAATGCGGGTCGCGCGCGGCTCGCCCGCGTCATTGATGATCACCGCGGCGTTGTCATCGAAACGGATGTACGATCCATCCTTGCGCCGAATTTCTTTCGCGGTCCGGACGACCACGGCTTTCGCGACTTCACCCTTCTTGACCGTGCCGTTGGGCAGCGCGTCCTTGATCGCGACGATGATGATGTCACCGATCGCAGCGTAACGCCGGCCCGACCCGCCCAGCACCCGGATGCAAAGAGCTTCCTTCGCGCCCGAATTGTCGGCGATCTTCAGAATGGTCTCCTGCTGAATCATCGCCGCCTCACTTCGCCTTTTCGACGATCTCCACGACGCGCCAACGCTTCAGCTTCGAGAGCGGTCGTGTTTCCATTATGCGCACGACGTCACCTTCGCGCGCAGCGTTCTCCTGATCGTGCGCGTACAATTTCTTCGTACGCGTCATCTGCTTGCCATACAGGCGGTGCGATACCTTGCGCTCCACGGCGACAATGATGGTCTTGTCCATCTTGCTACTGACCACTTTGCCGACGCGGGTTTTGCGATCGGCCCGCGCTTCCTGTTCTTTGGTTTCGTCTGCCATTTCGCCCCTGGTATCGGGATCAGAAATCAAGGATCGAGGTTCACACAGCCTGACGCCGTGATTCCTGATCCGTCACCGTGATCCTTACTCCTTGAATGTCGGTTCGCGCTGACGCTGGATCGTCTTCAAACGGGCGACGTCCCGGCGCAGCTTACGGATCAATGACGGATTCTCGAGCTGCTGGGTCGCGCTGCGGAAGCGCAGACGGAACAGCTCCTCCTGGGACTGGCCGATGCGCTCATTCAGCTCATCGTCGCTCAGATCCCGAATCTCATCCGCGGTCACTTGGCCTCTCCTTCAATCACCGCGCCTTCGCGCAGTACAATCTTGCACTTAACCGGTAGCTTGGCCGCCGCCAGCTCAAAGGCGCGCTTCGCGATTTCCTTGGTCACGCCTTCCAGCTCGAACATGATGCGGCCCGGTTTGACTACGGCAACCCACAATTCCGGGTTACCCTTGCCTTTGCCCATGCGGGTCTCGGCCGGCTTCTTGGTGACCGGCTTGTCCGGAAAGATCCGGATCCAGACCTTGCCGCCACGCTTGATGTGGCGGGTCAATGCCACACGGGCGGCCTCGATCTGCCGGTTCGTGACCCAGCCCGGCTCCATCGATTGCAGGCCCCAGTCGCCGAACGCGACCGTGCTGCCGCGCGTGGCCATCCCACGCGTGCGGCCCTTCTGTTGTTTGCGGAACTTTACACGCTTCGGTGCCAGCATCGCTTATCGTCCTTCGTTCCCACCGGTCGAGTAGGTGCGACCGCGCCGGTCTTCCACCACTTCGCCCTTGAAGATCCAGACCTTGACGCCGATCGTGCCGTAGGTCGTCTTCGCGGTCGAGGTCGCATAGTCAATGTCTGCGCGCAGCGTGTGCAGCGGCACGCGTCCTTCGTGATAGCCTTCAACGCGGGCGATTTCAGCGCCGCCCAGCCGTCCACCCACCTTGATGCGAATCCCTTCCGCGCCCGCTCGCATCGCACCCTGCACCGCGCGTTTCATCGCGCGCCGGAAGCTGATGCGCTGCTGCAGCTGGTGCGCAACGTTGTCCGACACCAGCTGCGCATCCAACTCGGGACGTTTGACCTCTTCAACGTTGATCGAGACTTCCGACTTGGTCAGGTGCGCCAGCTCATCGCGCAGCTTGTCCACTTCGGCGCCCTGCTTGCCGATCACGACGCCGGGCCGGGCGGTGTGCAGGGTAACCACGATCTTCTGCGGCTTGCGGTCGATCTCGATCTCCGACAACGCGGCATGGCCGAGTCGCTGGTGCAGATACTTCCGGATGTTCTCGTCTTCCTTGATCAGGGCGCCGAACTGCTTCCGCTCCGCGTACCACCGAGAACGCCACGGCTTGACGATGCCCAGCCGGAATCCACGCGGATGTACCTTTTGTCCCATGCTTATTCCTTCCGATCGACCACGATCGTGACGTGCGCCGTGGGCCGCCGGATCGGCGCCGCTCGGCCCTGCGCTGCGGCTCGCCACCGCTTCAGCCGCGTGCCTTCGTTGATGTACGCTTCCTTCACGTAGAGGTCATCGACGTCCACGAATTCACCTTCGTTGTCCGCTTTGACCTTCGCGTTGGCAACCGCCGAGCGCAGCGTCTTGTCGATGACTTCCGCCGCCTTCTTCTTCGAGAACTGCAGAATCGCGTAGGCATCACCGACCCGCTTACCGCGGATCAGGTCGATGACCAGGCGCATCTTGCGCGCACTCTGACGGTTATGCCGGGAAATCGCCCTGGCTTCCATTTATTTCGTTACCTTGGCCCGCTTGTCCGACAGCTTGCCGCCGTGGCCGCGGAACAACCGCGTCGGCGCAAACTCGCCAAGCTTGTGGCCCACCATGTTCTCCGTGATGTAAACCGGTATGAACTTGTTGCCGTTGTGCACGGCCAGCGTGTGTCCGACGAACTCTGGTGAGATCGTCGACGCACGCGCCCAGGTCTTCAGGACTCGCTTCTCGTTGCGCGAATTCATATCGCGCACCTTCTCCTGAAGCTTATCGTCGATGTGCGGGCCCTTCTTAACCGATCGCGACATACCGTTTCCTCAATAGCGCGGCTGGCCGGCCTGATCTTTTGCGCACGCAAAAGGCAGCCCTGCCCCGCTCCCTTTAAGTCGTAGCTTTGCCGCGTTTGCGGCCGCGCACGATGAACTGGTTCGAGTGCTTTTTCTTCTTGCGCGTCTTGACGCCTTCCGGCTTGCCCCAGGGCGAGACCGGCGGACGGCCGCCCGAGGTCTTGCCTTCACCACCGCCCAGCGGATGGTCGACCGGGTTCATGGCGACGCCACGAACCTTCGGACGACGGCCACGCCAGCGCATGGCACCCGCCTTACCCAGCACCTGCAGCTCGTGGTCGACGTTGCCGATCTGACCGATCGTGGCCAGACATTCCTTCCGTACCATGCGGACTTCGGTCGAAGGCAGCCGCAGCGTGACGTAGTCGCCTTCCTTGGCCACGACCTGTGCACCGCTGCCGGCCGACCGGACGATCTTGCCGCCCTGACCGGCCTTCAACTCGATGTTGTGCACCACCGTACCGAGCGGCACTTCACCGATCGGCAGGGCATTCCCGTTACGAATGTCCGAGCCGGGCCCGCTCACCACCGAGTCACCCTGGCGCAGATCGCGAGGGTGCAGGATGTAGCGCTTCTCGCCGTCCGAATACTGGATCAGCGCGATGTTGGCCGTGCGGTTCGGATCGTACTCAATGTGAGCGACCTTGCCGGTCACGCCGAACTTGTCGCGCTTGAAATCGATCTTCCGATAAGCGCGGCGCGCACCACCACCACGCCGGCGCGAAGTGATCCGGCCATGCGCGTTGCGGCCACCCGACTTGCGCAGCGGCTCGAGCAACGACTTCTCCGGCGTGTCACGTGTGAGCTCCACGTGATCGGTAACCGAACGAAAGCGTGTGCCCGGCGTTACCGGCTTGAATTTTTTGGTCGGCATAAGCACCTATATCGGAGCGGGGCAGGGCTGCCTTTTGCTGAAAGGCGCAAAAGGTCAGGCCTGCCGCCGCGCTATTATATTCCTTCGTACACGTCGATACGTTCGCCATCGGCGAGCGTAACGATCGCTTTCTTGTAGCTCGGCTTGTAACCGACGCTACGGCCCACCCGGCGCAGCTTCCCACGGAACACCGCCGTCCGCACGGCTTTCACTTTTACTTCGAACAAGCTCTGGATCGCATTCTTGATCTCGATCTTGTTCGCATCCTTGTTCACGATGAACGTGTACTTGCCGGTAACATCGGCCAGCGCCGTCGAGCGCTCGGTCACAACCGGGCGTACGATGATCTGACGCGGATCACGCATGAGCCACCTCCCCGGCGCGCTCGAGCGCGGGCGCCTCGATGATGACGGTGTCGGCCCAGAGCACATCGTACGCCGACTCCTGTCCGAACGGCCGCACTTCGACACCGGGTACGTTGCGTGCCGACAGGTAAATCATCGGCTTGTGTCCATCGGTCAGCAGCAGGACATTGCCATCCGCGCCGGTCGTCTTGAGCAGCGCGGTGATCTGCTTGGTCTTGGGCGTGTCGATCATCATCGACTCGACCAGGATGATGCTGCCGTCCTCGGCGCGCGCATTGAACGCGCTGCGGCGAGCCAGCCAGCGCACCTGCTTGGGCAGGTCCTGGTGATAATTGCGGCCCGGACGCGGTCCAAACACGTTGCCGCCTCCACGCCATTGCGGCGAGCGGGTCGAGCCCTGCCGCGCGCGGCCGGTGCCCTTTTGACGCCAGGGCTTCTTGTTGCCGCCCGAGACGTCTGCGCGCCCCTTGGTTGACGCCGTTGCCTGGCGCTGATTGGCCAGGAAGGCTTTGACCGCTTGCCACATCGACGGCTGATGTACCTGCCCGTCGAAGAGCACTTGCGGGAGCTCACGCTCGCCTTTCTTGTCGCCGGCGGCCGAAAAGACCGGTGCCTTATACATCGTTAGGCTATCTCCCACCTTACATCTTCTTGATCAGAACCAGCGAATTCCGCGCACCTGGAACGGCGCCTCGCACGTACAGCAGATTGCGTTCGGCGTCCACCTTCTCCACGCGCAGATTGCGCACTGTGTGCTTCGCATCGCCCATGTGGCCGGGCATCTTCTTGCCCTTGATCACGCGCGACGGGTTGGTACCAGGCCCGAGCGTGCCCGGGTTACGCATCTTCGGGTGTCCGTGCGATGCGGGACGGCCGCGAAAGCCATGACGCTTCACCACGCCCTGGAAGCCGCGCCCCTTGGTCGTACCGATCACCTTGATGCGCTGACCCGCCTCGAACAGCTCTACGGTCAACTGCTGTCCGACTTCATAGGTCGTGTCGGCCGGCACTTCGAACTCACGCAGCTCGACCGGTGCGATGTCGAGTCCCGCTTTCTTGGCATGACCGAGCTCGGCACGATTCGCCTTCTTCGGCGTCTGTGCACCGAACCCGAGCTGCACTGCCGCATAGCCGTCGCTGTCGGCGGTCTTTACCTGTACCACCGGGCAAGGACCAGCCTCGATCACGGTAACCGGGACCGCTGCACCCGTGTCCGTGAAGATCTGCGTCATGCCGAGTTTACGTCCGATAAGCCCTGACATCGTTCCTCTATTGGATTACGAACCGTCGGTGGCGGATCCTGGCGCTGGGCCGCGATCCGCGATCCGCGATCCTCGATCCGTTAATCGACCTTGATTTCTACGTCCACACCCGCCGGCAAATCGAGCTTGGTCAGTGCGTCGATGGTCTGCGGCCTTGAATCGATGATGTCGATCACACGCTTGTGCGTCTTCAGCTCGAACTGTTCGCGGCTTTTCTTGTCTATGTGCGGTGAGCGCAGCACGGTCCAGCGCTGAACGCGCGTGGGCAGCGGAATCGGTCCACTGACGCGCGCGCCGGTCTTCTCGGCTGTCCGCACGATGTCCGATGCCGTCTGATCGATCACCGCGTGATCGAATGCTTTGAGCCTGATCCTGATCTTGCCGGCCATACGCTCGTTTCACTTCGCTTGGGCGGGGGCGTGGGCGGGGGCGTGGGTTCCAAAACCCGCACCGTCTCGACCACCACTTGCCGCCTGGTTATGTCATCGGGCGAGTCAGAAG
>JBBDWZ010000171.1:0-25803 GCA_040902615.1 Gemmatimonadota bacterium
TGTTGCTGTCCGAGATCGCAGCCGATGGCGTGGGTTACAACGGCGATCCCGACCGGCTGAATGACCGGGAGGCCGAACGCGATGTCAGTTTCGATGGCACACTGTGGCGGATCGCCGTCCCCGCGCCGGCCGATGCCGGGCTCCTCACTGTCGAGCTGGAGCCGCGAGTCATGAGCACGCAGGATCGCACTGACTTTTTCGATCGTGCGATCCAGCGCGTTACGGACTTGTATTTCACCAAGCCCGAGTTTGCGGCCGCGCGCACGAGCTGGGAACGCGTGGGCGCCGAGCTGCGGTCTCGCGCAGCGTCAACGCGTACACAAGCCGAGCTAGATGAGCTGGTGCATGAAGCATTGCGCCGACGGCCGCCGCTGCGCACCGAGGCAAGTGGACGTGCCGGTGTCTCCAGCGCACATCCACTGGCTACTGAAGCGGGTCTCGAGATACTCCGCAAAGGCGGCAACGTCGTTGACGCCGCGGTCGCGGTTTCATTCGCGCTGAGCGTGGTCGAGCCGGATGCCAGCGGCATCGGCGGTTATGGCCAGATGCTGATCCAGGTGAAAGGCATGGACAAGCCAGCGCTGATCGAGTTCATGGCTCGTGCGCCTGAAGCAGCAACCGCGAGCAACCCTGCGCTGAACGATCCCACCCTCAGCCGGCCCGCGCGTGCAATCGTGCCGGGTAACGTGGACGGGATGCATCGCGCCTGGCAGCGCTATGGCAGCAAGCAGGTGAAATGGGCGGACCTGATCGAACCCGCGATTCGCCTCGCCGAAAACGGTTACGTGCTGGACGAGTCGTTCACGACCACGCTGCGCCGCGAGCAGGAAGAGTTCCTGAAGTACGAAGGTGCGCGCGCGCTGTTCTTCCGCGATGGCAAACCACTCGGACCGGGCGATACCCTGCGCAACAAAGACCTGGCCTGGACGCTGCGCCAGATCGCGACTGGTGGCGCGGATGCATTCTATCGCGGGGAAATCGCACGCAGACTCGTAACAGATTTGCGGGCGCGCGGCAGCGTCATCAGCATGAACGACATGGCGCGCTATTACGCCGAATGGCGGGAGCCGGTTACGACCACCTATCGCAATCACACCATCTTCTCGAGTGCGCCACCGGTGAGCGGCGGCGCTTCCATCGCAGCCCAGCTCAACACACTCGAGAATTTCAAGGCATTGAAACCACCGACTGAAGATGCAGCGAGCGCTCATGCCATGATCGAAGCCTGGCGTATCGCACCCCCACGCGGTCGCATTGCGGATCCAAGCCTGTGGCCGGTCGACATCTCGGCGGCCGTCAGCAAGGATTCTGCACGCGCACGCTGGAACTGCTTCTTCAACCCGAACAAGGCAGTGTCGCAGGCCGATCTCAATGCGCGGCGCTGCACGAACGCGGTTGCAGACACGGTCGCCGGCGCACGCGAGCAGCGCGAGGCACTCATCGACGAATGTGATCTCAGCGATTTCGATCGCGTGTGCAGAGCAACCGGTACGACCGCATTCGCGGTTGGTGATGGCGAGGGCAACCTGGTCGCAGTGACCCAGACACTTGGGACCTGGGGCGGCACCTTCTACGTGACGCCCGGCCTCGGGTTCCTCTACAATGACAAACTCGGTTCCTACGGCAGCCCCGAAGCGTTTGGTTCCCGCCTGCCCTACGCCCGGCACACCAGCAACATCGCGCCGACCCTGGTTTTCAAAGGGACCGGCCGGGAAGCACGCCCGTGGCTGGCCGTCGGTGCCGCCGGCAACGCCTGGATTACGGCCGCCGTCTACCAGATGGTGACGGGTGCCGTCGACCACGGCTTCTCGCCCCAGCAACTCGTCGAGCTGCCTCGCTTTTTGCCCGGCGGCGGGGGCAGGGGTCCGTCCAGTCCGGTGGCTACCGGCGGCGGCCAGCCAGCAGTGAGCAACCTGCAGGTTGAGGCCGGCTACGCGCCGTCAGTGATCGCCAGGCTGGAGCAGTTAGGCCATCGATTCACGCCGATCTCACTGCCTGGCGAGCTCCGAATGGGCTATGCTGCGGCAGTCATGGCTGATAAGGGAGCCATAAAAGCTGGCGCAGATCCTAGACGTTCTGGCGGCGCGGGCGCTGTTCGCTGAGCTAACAGCCAAGTTCGCGATCCTTATCGGATAAGGAGCGCCACATGTGGATTCGGGTTGGAATCGCGCTTACGCTGATCGGCGGTCAATCGTCGGCGCAATCCGTTCCGGTTGTGGCCAACCAAAGGCCGAGCTGGACTACCGCCACGCAGTGGAAATTGTCCGCAAAACCGATCCTCGACATCGGCACGGCTGACGGCGCCCCCGAGCACGAGTTCGGCCTCATTAGTGGTGTGCTCCGTCTGGACGACGGCGGCCTGGCCGTCGCGGACATGCAGGCGAACCAGATCAGATTCTTCGATAAGACCGGTCAATTTCGCAAAGCGGTAGGCCGGCGCGGCAGCGGTCCGGGCGAATGGACCCAGTTGGCGCGGCTGAGCCGGTTCCGCGGAGATACGATTCTTGGGGCGGGATTCAGCGGTCCATACGAGCTGTTCTCACAGGGCGGAGATTACGTTCGCCGACTGCAGCTGGAGAACCGTACGCGGTTGACTATTGTCGGCTTTCGATCGGACGGCAGCCTGGTCGCGTACAATTCGGGGATCAACGAGAGTCCGGGAAGGACCGGAGAGTGGACCGACTCCACGGAGTATTTCGAGTATTCGGCCGATGGTGTCCGGACGAGAAGTTATGGACACAAGCCGTTTCTGAGGATGACCGCCATCGACGGTGGCTCGAGCGGTCCGACCTTTGGCGCGACATCAACCAGCGCCGTAATCGGGGAGTTGTTTTACCACAACTTCACGGATGATTTCGCGATTGATGTTTACGACCGTAGCGGCAAACTCGTGCGGCGCATTCAACGCGCATGGACGCCAGCTCGAGTGACCAACGAGGACATCGACAAACATCGCCGCGCGTACGTTTATGCTCTCAATGACGTTGGTTCTCCCAGCGATCCGGAAACGCACCGGCAACGTCAGCGACGCTTCGAGCAACTGAAGTTCTCACGCAGCTTTCCGGCGCACGGGAGAATGATCGCCGATCGCGTCGGCAACCTCTGGGTGCAGGAGTACAGGCGGCCCACCGATCAGCCGCTACCGGCTCGCTTCTTCGAGCTGGCCGATCTGCCAATCAAGTGGGATGTGTTCAATTCTCAGGGGCGCTGGCTCGGTCAGGTCACGACACCGGGTAAATTTTTTGTAATGGACATCGGTGCGGACTACATCGCGGGAACCAGCCGCGACGATCTGGATGTACCACACGCACGTGTCTATGGTCTGCAAAAACCGCTGTGTCGACCACCGGAGTGCCGTTGATCAGATTTGTGCTTCTCGTGAGCTGTTTGCTACTGCCGTCATGTCAGCGCGTGGCGCTGGTTCCGACCGGCCGACCCGCTGCACCTGTAACACAGCCGCGCGACGAACCGGTCGCTATCCGTAACTTCGCCGAGCTGGTCAACCAGCATCGCAAGAAAATCGGGTGTCCGGCACTGTCCTGGGATGACCAGATCGCCGCAGTCGCGCAGGCGCACAGCGACGACATGGTCCGCAACAATTTCTTTGCGCACAAGAATCCACGCGGGCAGGACGCGTTCGATCGCCTCACCATTGCCCGCATACGATACAGCGCGGCCGCGGAGAACATCGCGTATGGCCAGCCGACGCCGGGCGAGGTGCTGACCGGCTGGCTGAACAGCCCAGGCCACCGCCGAAACATCGACAACTGCAGATACACACGTCACGGCGTTGGATTGGCAGGTACTCGCTGGACCCACGTCTTTGTCGGTGGATAGTTGACGGCAGGCGCGGATCGCGGATCGCGGATCGCGGATCGCGGATCGCGGATCGCGGATTGCGGATCGCGGATCGCGGATCGCGGATCGCGGATTGCGGATCGCGGATTGCGGATCGCGGATTGCGGATCGCGGATCGCGGATTGCGGATCGCGGATCAGGGATCAAGGATCAAGGATCAAGGATCAAGGATCAAGGATCAAGCATTTCAAGAATTTGAAATTGAAATTGAAATTGAATTCGAACTTGCCGTTTTTCAGTACGAGCGCACCATTCGGATGAATCCGCGATCCGCGATCCGCGATCCGCGATCCGCGATCCGCGATCCGCGATCCGCGATCCGCGATCCGCGCCCTATCCTTCCAACTCCTCCAGCGTCTTCGGCCAATCGTCTTTTAGCAAGCGAGAAAAAGCCCGATCAGCGAGCAGTTTTCCGCCGGTCTGACAACGCGCACAGTAGTTGGTCTCATTGGTCGCGTACACGATGCGCTGGATTGGTGCGCCGCAGCGCACACACGGCTGGTTGTAACGGCCGTGCACGGCCATGCGCGGATGAAACGCGGTGACCTTGCCCGGGAAATCGTCGCCGGCTTCTTCCTGCAGGATCTCTGTCCAGGCACGCAGTGAGCGTTGCGTCGCTTCGTACAGTTGTGCGATTTCTTCCGGCAGCATCTTCCTTGTGAGACGTGCGGGTGACAGTTGCGCCTCGAACAGGATCTCATCCGAGTGCGCGTTGCCGATACCGCTGAACAGACGCGGATCGGTGAGCGCGCGCTTGAGCGTGCGATTCTCGCGGACCAGGGCTTCGGCGAATTGTTCGAGGGTAGCTTCGAGCGGCTCGAGGCCACCCCGGTTCTGCTGCTGCACACCTTCCTCGCCGCGTACGACATACAATTGCGCGCGTTTCTTCGGGCTGGCTTCCGTGAGGAGCAGCGTGCCGCTGCTGAAATCGAGTGCTGCCTGTCCGACTTTCTTCGGAACCGGCGCGTTGTGCGGTTTCCACTGGAATCGCCCCGCAATCATCAGATGAATGACGATGTGCAAATCGTCCTCGAGATCGATCACGATGCGCTTACCCAGGCGCCTGAGGCCGAGCACCGGTTTGCCGTGCACCACACTGACCGGCGGATCGTAGGTCTTGAGCAGCGACGGCGATGCGATCCGAACGCGCTCGAGTGTTTCACCCAGGAGGCGGGATTCGAGTGCATTGATGTAGAGCAGTATCTCGGGTAACTCTGGCATGCGCTATCGAACCGTGCCCTGCCGCTCTTGTGCGGCGGCCGACGAAATAGTAGAACAACCGGGTACCACCCGCCGGAGGCATTCTATGCGCTACCTCGCCATGTTGTCATTGCTGCTGGTTTTTGGCATCCGGTCCGCCTTCGCGCAGGGCACCCAGATTCCAATCGTTACGAACGACAAGCCGCTATGGGCCAAGGGCAAGGAATGGCGCGTCGCCGACAAACCTCTGGTCGATATTGGGAAGGCGGAAGCCGAGCCGGAGTATGAGCTTTCGCAGGTGAGAGGGGTGCTGCGACTGGCGGACGGTATCATCGTAGTCGCGAACCAGCAGAATGAGCTTCGCTATTACGACAAAAACGGGAAGTACATCCGCACAGCCGGCCGCAAGGGTGAAGGACCGGGCGAATTCATTCAGATCTCGGGCCTGATTCTGCTGCGAGATGGGAATATCGGAGTCAACGATTACCGGCTCGGTATCCAGGTCTATTCACCGGACGGCAAATTCGTGCGACTGCATCCGGCACCAAAGGGAAGACGCTTTCCTCCCAGCGCCGTCTTCGATGATGCCAGCATTGTTATAGGGGATTTGCCCCAAAGCCGGCGGGGCGCGCTGGCGCCCTACACCGACTCGATCGCGCTATCGCGCTACGCTGGAGGCCAGGAAACCAGGCTCGGTACCTTCCCCGCATCGCGATTCGTGCCCAGACCGAACATTGAAGGCAACATGCATTTCGGTCCGGTACTGACGCAGGCCGGACGCGGTCAGACCTGGTATGTCGGTTTCCCCGAGCAATGGCAAGTCACTCAGTACAACTCGCGCGGCACGCCACAGCGAACCATTCGACGGGCCTGGCAACCTGTGGAGATCACGCAGACCGAGCGCCGCGTTTACCGGGAGGCCCGAGTCAACATGGGCGGCGAGCCCGGAACCCCGGTGTCTCCTCAAATACTGGATCAGCGCAAACGCCTCTACGTGGATGAAGCGTTTGCCAAAACATTACCTGCATTTGGTCGATTGCTGGTCGACGCGGCCGATAACCTGTGGGCCCAAGTGCCGGTTCTTCCAAGCGAATTGCCAAACAACGTCCGTTTCCACGATACCAACGCAAAGGCGCAGGAATGGTCGATCTTCGATCCAAACGGCCGCTGGCTCGGGCAGGTACAGACCCCGGGCAACTTATGGGTCTTCGATATCGGCACTGATTACGTCTTGGGTCTGTGGCGCGATGAGTTCGACGTCGAACACGTCCGGATGTACGCGATCACCAAGCCTCGCTGAGCGCGCAGCAACCCTCTTCACGAAGCTGAACGCGCAATCGCATTTGTTCGGTTTGTGGGAAGACGGTTTCCCAGCGTTGGGTTTAGCCGAGGGTTACCGGTTTGCCGATACCGGCATGCCGCGGTCTGCCGCAATGACAATCATCCGACTCCGCGCGGGCATACAGCTTCCTTGTATCTGCGGTGGCAGACTCAAGGCGCCAGACATGGAGGCATTCATGCGCACCGTGACCGTCTTTTCATTGCTGCTCGCCGGAGCCGGGTCCGCGACCGCACAGCAGGCGGCAATCCCGGTAATTGAGAATGAGCGCCCGCTTTGGGCGAAAGGCAGGGAATGGCGGGTCTCCGAGAGGCCGCTGCTCGACATCGGCAAAGCCGAGGCGGAGCCGGAGTACGAGCTATCGCAGATCCGCGGCATGCTGCGATTGCCTGACGGAGTCATCGTAGTCGCGAACCAGCAGAATGAGCTTCGCTATTACGATAAAAACGGGAAGTACATCCGCACCGCCGGCCGCAAGGGTGAAGGGCCGGGTGAATTCTTTCAGATACAAAGGCTCGTTCTGCTCCGCGACGGCAACATTGGTGTCGAAGACTTCCGTCACGGCATCCAGATCTATTCGCCCGATGGCAAGTTCGTGCGGCGGAACCCGCCTCCCCATGCCGAATCGTTTGCGAGCGCAATTTTCGATGACGGCACGGTGGTGCATGGCGATTGGCCACAGGGTCGCCGAGGCGTGACCTCTGTCTATACTGATTCCGTCACGCTCAAACGCGCCTCACCGGACGGAACGCAGCAGGTGCTCGGCACCTTTCCCGCCACAAGGAAAGTGCCGCACTCCTTCTCGTCGCAGGTAATGCAGTTCGGTCCGGTGTTATCGCAGGCCGCGCGTGGACAATCCTGGTACATCGGCTTCCCGGAGAAATGGGAGGTGGCGCAAAACACGGCCAGCGGCAAACCGGTACGGCTGATCCGACGGGCCTGGCAGCCAGTGGAGATCACCGCGGTAGAGCGCCAGGCGTACCGCGAGGCATTCGTCAACCAGGGCGGTGAAGCCGGGGCGCCGGTCAGGCCATCGCTGAAAGCGCAACGCGAAAGCATGGTGGTCGATGATGCATTCGCGAAATCTCTCCCAGCCTACGCGAAACTACATGTCGATGCAGCCGGCAACCTGTGGGCACAGGTGCCGACGCGGCCACGTGACGTTCCTTTCAACAAACGGTTGAATGACACCAACGACAAGCCGCAGGAGTGGTCGGTCTTCGACCCCGCCGGCCGCTGGCTCGGGCAAGTGCAGACGCCCGGCAATTTCTGGGTGTTTGAGATCGGCAACGACTACGTTCTGGGATTATGGCGAGACGAGTTCGATGTCGAACACGTACGCATGCACACGCTCACCAAGCCGCGCTGACCCCGGAACCTCGAAACCGGAACCTCGAAATTTGAATTTGAATTCGAAATTGAATTTGAATTCGATTGAACCCAAGAAAAAACTGGCGAGCGGGAATCAGAACCCGATTCCCGCCCCCCAGCCCCCTGGAGTCCCCCATCACTGCAGAAACGCGCGCCAGCCCCCTACACACACATCCCGCTCCGCCCACGCGCGCGCCAGCCCGCAAGCTCTCCTCAGTTGCCAGACGTTTTCACTGGCACTGGCGCCTCGGGCCGCTCAATTGCCTTGCGAAGGAACGGCACACCGTCGGTCATCCACTTCGGTGCCGGTGTCGTTTTGAGATAGTGATCGAAGTACTGCTTCATGCGAATCTGGAAGTCCTTCTGGTTCTCCTTCTTCGCGAGGTGGTGCGGCTCATCCGGATAAGAGAGCAGGATCACTTCCTTACCGAGACGACGGGCCGTGTTGTAATACTCGAGACCCTGGTGCCAGTCGACCGCGCCATCGGCCGTACCGTGCAGGATCAGGAACGGCGTCTTGATCTTTTCCGCCTGGTGCACCGGTGACTGGCTCTCGTACAACTCGTGCGCGCTCCAGGGCGTGTTGCCCTTGCCCATGCGCACCTGGCCGACTTCCATGATACCCTGCTGCACCGTGCCGCTGCTCTTGTACAGCTCGTTGTAAAAGCTGACCAGGTTGGTAACCGGTGCACCCGTCACGACTGCCGCGAACATGTTTGTCTGCGTCAGGATGTAGGACGACTGATAGCCGCCCCAGCTGTGACCCTGCAGTCCAATGCGCGCAGGATCGGCGTAACCGAGCTCGATCACTTTCTTGACTGCACTGGTCACATCGTCGACTGCGGATGTGCCGGGCTTGCCGATCGTGTACACGACATCCGGCTGGAAATACAGGTAGCCATCGCTCGTGTAGGTGGCCGCGTGCGGACGATCATCGAACGACGGCGCCTGGTAGCGGAAGTGCTGGTCCGACATCAGCTCGTAGAAGTAGACCAGCATCGGGTACTTCTTGCCGGGCTCGTAGTTGGCCGGCAGTGCGAGCGTGCCCTGCAGCTTGTTGCCGCGTGCGTCAGTGTAATCGATCAGCACACGGCCCGGGCTCCAGGCATATTCGGCCTGCTGCGGATTGGCATCCGTGATCTGCTTCGGCGATTCGAATCGCGTGTTGCTGACGAAGTAATTCGGGAAGTCCACGAACGTCTGCGTCGTGAAGACAATACGATCGGTCTTCTCGGCCTTGCTCACGCCACCAATCGACGCATCGGCAAAAACGATCGGCGTAGGATTGCCTCCCGGCTTGAGCTCGTAATAGCCGGACTTCTTCGTGCGATCCCCCATCGCAGACAGCGTAATCGGCTTCGTGAGATCAATCCCGTCTTGATCCCCGCCCCCGCCCCCGCCCCCGCCCCTGCCGCCACGTCCACCGCCGCCGCCGGCCGCATCGAACCGCACGATGCGGAATCGAATCTGCTCAGCTGCGCCCACGCCGCCCGTGAGGTTGACGGCTTTGCCGCCTTCGAGCGGGACCTGCCAGATGTCGTGGTCGTGATTCAGGATCACCGACTTGTTGTCCTTGGTCCAACCGGCAACGCCGTAAATCGGCAACTCATACGGGTGGTCATCGCTGTGGTCGACGAAGTCGACACCGGAGATCTGCGTGACGTTTACGGTGCTGCCGGTTGCGATGTTGTGCGCGATGACCTGCTTGTCCTGCAGGAAGAGGTACCATTTGCCATCCGGTGAAACACCCATCGTGCGCGACAATCCCTTGGCGATCAGCTTGCGCTCGCCGGTGTTCAGGTCGACGCGGTAATGATCGGCTTTGCTGGCGCCCCACTCGACATCGTACCAGTACGGCTTGTCGATGCGGCCGATGCCGAAACGATTGTCGTTGGTGAATGTGACCTGCCGCATTTCTTCGTCGGCAACACGACGGAATGTTTTGGTCGCGATGTCGAACGTGGCGGCATAGGTGAACCGCCGATTCTGGTCGGCGCGCACCTGCTGTACCGACTGCACTTCTTCATCTTTCCAGTGCCAGACATCGACGTTGGCGACCGGCTCGCTGCTCTGCGGCGGCTCGGCCTCCTGCTCCTTGATGCCGAGCTGAATGCGTGAGCCATCGCGCGTGAAGCTGGCAGCGCTCAGCTCGCTGATCACAAAGCCTTCGGGCAGCACTTTGTCTTTGCCCGGGTCCAGCTCGACGATCGCCTGTTTGAGCGTGCCTACCGCAGTCGCGACCACGAGCGCGTTCTGGCGCTGCATCATGCCCTTCGGCTTCTCGCCCTTCAATACCGCGAGAGCATTACCAGCGCGATTCCAGCTCAACTGATTGTATTCGAGCGCGCTCGAGCTGAGCGGTGTGATGGTGCCTTTGGTCAGATCGAGCAGGCTCAGACCGTTGCCCGCGCGCCCGTTCGCATCAATCACGTACGCCACGTGAGTGGCGGCATCGTTGAACGCGTACTCATCGACGTTACCGAGGTTGAGCGATGTGCCATCGCGCAGATTGCGCAGGACCAGGTCGGTGCCTTCGAAGGTGGTCTGGCTGGCCGGCTGGTTCCGCTTCATCACCAGGAAACCCGAGCCCTTCACGAAACGGAAGGTGCCCACGTCCGGGATGCTGTCCGTCGTGCCGGTGACCAGGTTCTTCAACATGAGTGCGCGCACGGGCGCAGCCGCCGGCGTTGCGCCCGCCTGACCCCCGCGTGCGCCGCCGCCCGCTCTTCCGCCGCGCCCAGTGGGGGTAGGCGGACTCACGATGTAGGCGATCCAGCGCGCATCATCGGAGAAGATCGGACCGCTGCCGCGCGGCACCGTGTGGACCATCGAACCATCCAGGTCCTTGATGTAGAGTGTGCCGTCGCCCTCGTTGGGGGTTTGCGCGTAGGCGAACCACCTGCCGTCCGAGCTGAGGCCACCCGCCTGGATACGATTCCAGCGCCCGTAGTCGGCGAGGGTGAGGACCTTCTTGCCGTTGGACGACTTGGTGGACGTGGCGGTGCCCTGCTGCGCCCGCGCGATCGTGGGGAGCGGGAGAAACAGCACCAGCGCAGCGGATACCGCTACGCGCCTGGCGAGTCGGCCTGTCATCATTTGAATACCTTCACGGGATTGGTGGGACGGGGAGAAGGACCAAAGCTCGCGTAGCCGAAGGCATTACCGCAAGCCGGGACGACGCCCTAACCCTGTCAGCTTTTTTGCCCCGGCTTGCTTAACGAAAAGCCGACGGGCACCATCCTCTCCCAGCGATTCCTTTCCCAGAAACAGTTCCCCGGAGCGAGTACCATGGTCAGTCGTCGCGATTGGATCGGCATGACAGTCGGCGCCGGAGCCGCCCTTACACTCAACCCGCGTCTGCTGGAGGCACTCCAGCAAGGTCAGCTCATCCAGCGCGCGATTCCCTCCACCGGCGAGCGCGTGCCGGTGATCGGCCTGGGCAGCTCGGCCACTTTCTCATCGGTAGCCCGCAGCGAGGACAAGACCGCCTTGAAGGAAGTGCTGAAGACGATGGTCGACATGGGCGGCAAGGTCTTCGACACCGCTCCCAGCTATGGCGCGTCCGAGCAGGTCGCAGGTGAGATTGCCAAAGAACTGGGCATCACCAACAAGATCTTCTGGGCCACCAAGGTCAACGTAGCACGCGGCGGTGCGGCAGATCCGGCCGCGGCGCGTGCGCAGATCGAATCGTCGTTCCAGAAGTTTGGTGTCCAGAAAATGGATGCGATCCAGGTTCACAACCTGGGCGATGTGCCGACGCAATTCGGTATCCTGAAGGAGTTGAAGAAGGAGGGCCGCGTTCGCTACATCGGCGTGACGACAACCAATCAAAACCAATACGGCGCGCTCGCCGAGATCATGCGCAACGAGCCGCTCGATCTGATCGGAGTCGACTACGCGATCGATAACCGCGAGGTCGAGCAGACGATTCTGCCGCTGGCGCAGGAGCGCAAGATTGGCGTGCTGATCTACGCACCACTGGGACGCAATCGGTTGCTTGCACGCGTCGGTGACCGCCCGCTACCGGACTGGTCCAAGGATTTTGGCGCGACCACCTGGGCGCAATTCTTTATCAAGTATATCGTCGCGCATCCAGCGGTCACATCGGTCACCGCTGCCACCAGTCAGGCCAAACACATGGCGGAAAACCTGCGGGCAGGCATGGGCAACGTGCCCGATGCAGCAGCATTGCAAAAGATGCGTGAGTTGGTCGACGCGCTGCCACCGGCACCGCCACGCGGCCGCGGCCGTGGAGCCGGTGCCGGCTGGTAGCAGCGCTGTTGCACGTTGTTGGACATACAAAGCACGAACGCCGGCGGATTTCCGTCGGCGTTCTGCTTTGACAGCATTATCAGACCTACATCACGGGCACGGGCCGCTTCTTCACCAGGAACAGTCCCTCGTGCACGCTGCTGACACCGATCGCGCCGCTCTTGAAATACGGATAATTGCTCCAGGTGCCCGAGAAGCCGGGCGCATCCTCGAGGTACGGTGCCGTGTCGAGGTAACCGACTTCGACCGGCTTGAGCGGATTGCTGATGTCGATGATGCGTAAGCCGGCGCGGTAGTTGGACTGGTACATCAGGTTGCCCTTGATGTACAGGTTGTGATCGCTGGCCGCGCTGGTCCCCATGAATTCGTGCGCCAGCTTGGGATCGTCCAGGTCAATCAGGTCCCAGACCAGCGTACGCGTTTTGGTTACACTGCCCGCAATCTCATCGCCTTCATCATCCATGTAGAAGTAGCGGTGATCCTCGGTGAACCAGCCCTGGTGCGTGTAGGACGGATTCGGGTAAGCGGCGCGGGAGATGGCCTTGGGATTGGCCTTGTCGGTCACGTCCGCGATGCTCAGCATGGTCTCGTTCGATCCCAGGCAGATCTCGCGGTCGCGGTATTGCGGATCCGGCCCCTTGTACATCACACACTGCGCATCATGCGTGTAGCCGGTGCCCCGGCGTCCGGTGGCCGTATCGGCAAAACAGCCGGCGAATTTGGGATTCTTCGGTTCGCGGATGTCGATCATGTGCAACCCGCCGCCGCAGGTCTCGCCGCCGGCACTGGCGCCAACCGCATAGGCAAATCCGGATTCCTCATTGATGACGATGTTGTGTGAGCTGTTGATGCGCGTGTAGTGCGCGGTTGGTTGAAAGCGTTTGGCTGGTTTGCCGGTCAGACCGCGCAGTTGCGCCAGGTCGAAGACCTGCATGCCGTGCGCGCCTGCACCATCGGCAACAATGAAGGCGTGATCCTTGTAGACCTTGATGTCGCGCCACGTGCCATCCGGCACGCCCGGCGTCTTCAACAACTCGCCGACGAAGATGGGATTCGCGGGATCCGTGACGTCCACAAAAGAAGTCCCTTCAATGCGCCCGACCAGTGCGTACTCGCGGCCGGTTTTCGCATCAGCCCAGCCCCACATGTCGTTGAGACGGACGCCGCGCGGCTCGATCGCAATCTTGCTGACCGGCAGATAGGACATCAGCTCGGCGGCGCCGCAGGCGAACACGCCGACTTTGCCTTCATCCGAGCAACGACGTTCCCTGCCGGTAAGCGCTTCCATTGCATCCGCTTCGCTGACCAGCTCTGCACGCTCGCGCCACCGCCCGGTTGCATCGCGCTCGAACACCGTGACCGTGCCTGCATTGTGGTCGGCGCCGGGCGACGCAACCGCTGCAATCGTTGCGTTGGCTGCCAGCGCCTGGCCGAACTGATCGTCGGGCTCGAGACGCGTGGGTGTAATCAATCGGGATGCGCCGATGCCTTTACCTGCCGCAACAGTCTGGAAGACGTACACACCGCCGGGCCGGCGTTGCGCGCCGCCAGTCTGGATCAGCCGGTTCGGAACCGACACCCAGATGTCACTGCCACCGACCTCGATCACACCGCCAAAACGCTCCTGCCGCCCACCCGCAAAAGCCGTGAGCCGGGTATCCTCCACCCAATCACCGGCGGCACTGCGGCGAAACACGAAAGCCGCGCCGTAGTTGGTTGCCGCACCCGGCGCACCGATCACGACGACATCGCCCTGGATCGCGACGCTGCTGCCAAACGCGTCATTCGCCTGCGGCTCACGCGCCTGCAACGTGCGCACCGGCTGCCAGTTGCCTGCGCCATCGAGTTGGAACGAGTACACCGCGCCGGCACGTTCCCTGGCTCCCGGCGCACCGACCAGCAGCGCGCGCTCCGCGCGGGACAGCGCAGAGCCGAAGAGATCCCCCGCACTCGCGTCCGCTGCAACCAGCGTTGACTGCTGCGTCCATTGGCCATTGGCGCCGCGCTTGTACGCGAGTACTGCACCGGGTTGTGGCGGGGCCTGTGGCTGTCCACCGCGTCCGCCGCCGCCACCACGGCCGCCCCGGCCACCCGGCGCCTGGCCCGGTGTGCCCAGGAAGAGCCAGTCGCCGGACGCAACCATCGCGGCGACCGGACCCGCGATCGTTCCCGGCGCGATCGAGCCAGTCGCGCGCCAGGTTCCGCTCTGTTTGGTGAACACACGGATCGCGGTCCAGTCGCGCTCGGCCACGAACAGGTTCGAGCCGCTCAGTGCGATCGTGCCACCAAAGCCGTCGGCGCGCTGCGGCTGCGCCGCGCTCAATCGTGCCGTTTCCTTCCAGACGCCGCCGACTTTGCGATACACGTACACACGTCCCGGTCGGAACGCGTTGCCGCTCGCCGGCTCACCGATGATGACCTCGCCATCACCCACGGCGACGGCCTGGCCGAAACGGGTTTGTGCTACAGCCGGCACGGCAAGCGAAAAAGCGGCCAGGCCGATCAGGAAGGGGCGCACGGATCGCATGAGGTTCTCCAAGCTTTTGATGCGGAATTCACGGGTGGTGATACGGAAGAAACCCTGGCCGACCGAAGGACGCAAGACGCCCGGGTGCAGGTCAGGCGTCGCGGCGCACGCGAGGACGCAGTCGGGACCGCGCCAAAAGCAGGACGGCCAGCACACCCGCAAAAATGAGCGGATCGCGGACATCCGCCTTGCTCGCCTCCTTCCAGAAGAAGTGCAGCACGCCGAGAATCGCGGTCACATAGATCAGGCGATGCAGTTTGGTCCAGCGTCTGCCCAGCCTGCGGATCCAGCCCTTGGTCGATGTAATCGCCAGCGGAATCAGCAACACGAACGCAGTGAAGCCTACCGTTATGTACGGCCGCTTCCGAATGTCTTCGATCATCGCACCAAAATCAAAGAACTGATCGAACACGATGTAAGTCGTGACGTGAAGGCAGGCATAAAAGAACGCGAACAAACCGATCGGCCGGCGGAACTGGATCAGCTGATTCCAGCCGGTGAAGCGGCGGAGTGGCGTGATCGCCAGCGTGACCATGATCAGCGTCAGCGTCCAGAAGCCCGTACGATGCGAAAGGTACTCCGCCGGATTCGCACCCAGCCCGCCAGTGAAGCCGCGGTAAACCAGAAAACCCAACGGTGTGAGACAGAGCAGCCACAGCAGAGTCTTCAATAAAATCATACGGGCCGACCTGCGCCGGCCCGTAGGCTTTTTCGTTACAACAGCTTCTGCTGTGCTCAATAGAATTTCTTCAGATCCATGCCGCTGTACATGCTCTGCACTTCATTGGCGTAACCATTGAACATCAACGTCTCGGTGTTCTTGAACAGCGAAGGCAGACGCCGCTCGCGCTTCTGGCTCCAGCGCGGGTGATCGACATTCGGATTCACGTTCGAGTAGAAGCCGTATTCCCGCCTGTTCTGCTTCATCCAGGTCGAATTGGGCTGGCTCTCCTGGAACCGAATCCGCACGATCGACTTGATGCCCTTGAAGCCGTACTTCCACGGCACAATAAGTCGCAAGGGCGCACCGTTCTGCGCTGGCAAATCGCGGCCGTACAACCCAGTCGTCATCAATGTCAGCGGGTGCATGGCCTCATCGAGGCGCAGACCCTCATTGTACGGCCACTCCAGCAGATCGGTCTTCTGCAGCGGCATCTGGACCGGATCGAGCAGCGTGAGGAATTCGACGTATTTGGCGGCCGGCGTCGGCTCCGCCCGGGCGATCAGATCGCGTAGCGGGAAGCCGCGCCAGGGCACGACCACAGACCACGCCTCCACGCAGCGCATGCGGTAGATGCGATCCTCGATCTTGTGCGGCTTGAGGAAATCCTCCAACTGATACTTGCCCGGCTTGTTGCACAGCCCTTCCACGCTTACCGTCCACGGCCGCGGCTTGAGCAAGCCCGGGGCATTCTGCGCAGGATCCGATTTCTCAGAGCCGTACTCCCAAAAATTGTTATATTCGGTGATTTCCTCGAACGTGTTCGGCTTGAGCTGCTGGTCCTGCTCCTGCTCCTGCCCCAGCAGACAGCCCGGGCTCAACGCGGCGGCGGCACCGGCCACGGCCGCGCCCATGAACGAACGCCGATTGATATAAACGCCTTCCGGCGTAATCTCGGACGATGGAATGATTTCGGATGCGCGGCGGATCAACATGTCCAGCTCCTCACTGAAGTGCTCAGACCAGCATAAACTATAACGGCAGGCCTGCAGTTTTGGTTCCCGCTTACAAATCCTGGCGGCGGACCAGCAGAAACGACCCGAGAATACAAGTAATCGCGGCTTAACGCACACCCAAGGCGCGATCGGTCCAGAACAGTACAATGCCGCAGACGCTCTCCCTCTCAAATCCTCTGCGGTATTCGACGGGCGCATCGGACAAGCGGCTGTACACTTCGACACCACGGATGGATGAGACCGGAATCAACGCATCGACGTTGAATCCGGTGAGCCCCCGACGACCCCCTGACCGCCGTCTCTCGTCAGGTGTTAACTGCTCGGTGCCGTCGATGAATACGCGCGGGACGCAGTAGATATTCCTGTCACCTCGCATCAGAAGCCCGTTGCCTCGCTCATCGGCCAGAAACTGCCCGGCGCCGGTTCGCAGCACGGCCTGAATCGCGCTTCTCGGAGCCAGTTCGGCAATTTGCTGCGGCCCGAGATAACGGCCCCCACCGGTTCTCTGGCGCTCCATGAACCGGTCGAGATTCCAGGACTGCACTGGCGTAGCGGTCGCCACGACCGGTTCCAGCGGGATTGGAGCGGGCGAGAGCGTCAGGTCCAGCCGTACACTCTCGCCGAAGGTGAGGGCGATGGGCTCCGACAGCAGCGGGTTGTATCCGACTCGCTGCACATCGAGCCGAACTCGCTCCACCACACTCGAGGCAACAACGTAGGCCCCGGTCAAATCGGTCACGGCCACGGCGAGTTGTGTGTTGGGTGGCCGGATGGGAACGACGCGCACGCCGGCGATGGGTCTGCTGGTTGTGGAGTCCTTAATGATGCCGCGGATGGACTTTTGTTTCTAAGCTCCCCAAGCTGCAAAGCCCAAGGCTTTTTTGATGCGAAATGCGTTTTCAGTAGTACAATGGCAGCTGCGGTGCGACCTTTTGCACGAACATCTGCCACCCGTTGTAGCTTTCGGGGATGCCGAAGCGCGCGTCATACTGCCGTCTTACTTCAACATTCCGATAAATCACCTCAAGGTGCAGAACATCTTTGAGAGTCGGGTCAATAGAGCGCGAGTTCACGCTCCCCACACCGGGTACAACTGAGGAGTCGTTTATTGCCGGTCCCCAATGCCCAACGCCCAAGCAATGGGTGAATTCATGAAGTACATTTGTTCGGGAGAATGTCTTGTGTTGGAAATTGGGGTTGCAGCCGGTGATATCGAGACCCGCGTTTACAATCCAAACTTGAGCCGAAGTGGCCTTGATGCTGTCAAAAGTCACCGTAATACCGGTTGTACTGGTAACTTCCTCCGGCTGAGCAGCGATTACATCAAAGAAGCCGTAGAAGCTTTTTATGTCCTGCAAGGCCTGCCAAAGGGTGATAGAGTCCTGAGCTTCAACCACGTGATTGTTTGCCAGTCTCTTGATCGCCACCTTGGCCGGAAGTCCCGAAGCAATCCACCCGTTTTCGCGGTAAGTATACCGCCCGTCTCTGGTTGCCGAGTCGGACAAAGAGATGAACGAAAAGTTGCGTGGAGGGGGTACGGGTTCTTTTTTGAACATCTCAGCCAGCCGCACCGGTCCGGAAAGATTGCGGTAACGCCCGGCGGCAACAGTCCATGACTGGGGCGTTAGCCTAATATTCACAGGCCTGGTAACTATTCCCCGGCGTTCGCGTAAACGCGTTGAATCAGCGCGAATAAATACCGGAAAAAAGTCTGTTTGGGTTCTGTCGACAGGCAAGACGTAAATATCCACCTCAGTGTCAGCGATTGTTAAGCTCGACCCCTTAAGGCAGAATTTTTCGTCCGGCCCAATGTCTGCTGAATCGGCCTGTAATCCCTTGGCGAGGTAGACCCGATGCCCGGCTGTTGGCAGTAGTCCTTGCGGACCGACGCCAAAGAGCTGGCCGCATATTGGTGGCGGCGCGACAGCATCGATCATGACCGTAACACTATCAACGAGCGCTGGGCTTGCTGAATACACAATGTGGGTTACGGGATATCTTCCGGGCACAGTGGGGAACAATGCCAGGGCCCCACTGTTGTAAGGTATTTCTACTCCGTTGAGTTTCCATACCTCAGTTACTGAATGCCCGCCCGGATTATTTATTTCTCGGTTAACGCAGCCAGCGGGAAATGAGCGCCCGGCATAGACTGCGCTTTTGCAAAAAGTGATAAGGCTTTCCAGTGTCATCACCATAGTACTAAAGGTAGTGCACTCTTTTGCTCCAGCGGCTTGGGCGCACACAGTGTGCACTCCCGAAGCGAATGAGCGTTTTAAGCTCGCGCCGGTACCTAGGCTATTACTGCCTTCTGTCCAGGTAATCGGTTTATTGGTGACCTGTCCGCGTTGGTCAGTTACTTGGGCCTGAAGCGTGACTGGGCTTTCCGTAGGCAGCACTGCTCCCGTTTGAGGGGAGAGTACTGTAATTTGAAGAGGTCTATCTGTTGACGCGGGGTCGCTGCATCCTGCAAGTATTACTGCGGACATCACCGCAGTCAGAGTACGCATTTCACTGCCCATGATGCCTCCCTTTTAGTTGGTAAAGAGCAGCTGTGTCAGTGCTTTTACTTGGCAATATCATACTAATTGCTTATAAAAAATCAATGGAAATTTTCCCATTACATGTTATAGTACACAGTAAGAAAGCTCGAGCAAATGCGCGCGCGCACTCGCAGCATGAAGCAAGCACAGAAGCAATGAGATGGCCAGGCACCCACGGGTCATGAGCAAAATATCGTCCGGTGACGCGATAACGGGCAATTCGCAAGGCGGCTGGCCCGAACGCGCGTTACGGGGCCGCCGACCGCGACGCGCGGGTCGAAAGTGCGCCTCAGAGTAGGCCGTATCGACTGACCGCGCCACGATCGTCAGCCAGACCCGAATCCTGCAGCTTGTCCAGGAGCCGCCTCGACGACTATATACCGCCCCTCCTCAACCACTTTCTTCGTGGTGAAAAAGACCATGCATTGCAATCTCGATCGTACCCGCGCGGTGTCAGGGATACTGCTGGTGCTGGCCGGCTGCAGCTCGGCCGCACCCGCGGCGCCGAACCGTCCGGCTACCCCAACCAACCCGCCACCTCAGGCGGGTGACCCGGCGCGGCCGCAACAACCGGCCCGCCCACAAACCGCGCCTCGCCCGTTCCGCGAGGTCATTCCGGCAAACGCAACGGCCGATAGTGGACTGTTCACGGTATACCGTACCGCGGACGACAAGCTGTTCTTTCAGATCCCGGACTCGCTGATGGAGCGTGAGTTTCTGATGATCAGCCGCTGGGCGCGCGTGCCCTCGAATTTCGGCGGCTTCAATCCGGCCGGCTTCTCGGCGCAGGAGCAGGTGCTCACCTTCGAGAAGCGCGGGCAGCGCGTGCTCATGCGCAAGCAATCGTATGATCAGGTCGCAGCGGACACGACGCCGATCGCGGTTAGCGTGCTGGCCAACAACTTTGCGCCGATTGTCGCATCGTTTCCGATAGCCGCAATCGGGCCCGATGGAGCCAGCGCCGTGATCGAAGTCACCGAGTTCTACAAAGGCGATACACCGGCCATCAGCGGCCTCGACCCCGCGCGGCGCCGTACCTACGGCGTGCGCCGGCTCGATCCCGATCGCAGCTTCATCAATCACGCACGCTCGTTCCCGCTCAACGTCGAAGTACGGCACACCCAGACGTTCGACGCTGCAACCCCGCCATCCAACGAGCACATTGGCGCGCTAACGCTCGAGATGAACCAGTCGCTGGTGATTCTGCCGAGAGAGCCAATGCGTCCGCGCTATGCGGATGAGCGCGTCGGCTACTTCTCGACGCAGCGCGTCAACTTCAGCATCGTCGATCAGAAAGCGCCAACGCAGACCTTTATTCGCCGCTGGCGGCTCGAGCCGAAGGATGCGCAGGCCTACGCGCGCGGTGAGCTGGTCGAACCGATCAAGCCGATCGTGTACTACCTCGATCCGGCTACACCCAACGAATATCGCGCATGCGTGAAGCAGGGCGTCGAAGATTGGGTACCGGCATTCGAGACGGCGGGCTTCAAGAACGCGGTCCAGGCAAAGCTGCCGCCGACTCCTGGCGAGGACCCCACCTGGGATCCGGAAGACGTGCGCTACTCGGTGGTGCGCTGGGCCGCCAGCCTGACCCGCAATGCTCAGGGACCCAGCACATCCGATCCGCGCACGGGTGAGATCATCGAGAGTGACATCGTCTGGTACCACAACCATCTGCGGTCGTATCGCAACCGCATCATGCTGGAAACCGGTGCAGCCAATCCGGGCGCGCGCAAACTGCCGATCGACGACGCGCTGATGTGTGAAGCAATGCGCCAGGTCATCGCACACGAGATCGGTCACGCGCTCGGTTTCCCGCACAACATGATCGGCAGCTCCGCGTTCCCGGTCGATTCGCTGCGCTCGAAAACGTTTGCCCGCAAATACGGCGTTTCACCTTCGATCATGGATTACGCACGGCAGAACTACGTCGCCCAGCCCGGCGATGGCCTCGAGGGCGTCGACTTCCTGCGCCAGATCGGACCCTACGATCACTACGCGGTGAACTGGGGCTATCGTGCACTGCCGCAAGCACCCACACCGGAAGCGGAACGCCCCATCCTGAATCGCTGGATCAAGGAAAAGGCGCACGATCCGATGTTCCGGTTCCTGCAGGGACCGGCCATGCAAGCCGATCCGCGCGCACAGACCGAGGACATTGGCGACAACCCCGTGAGAGCCAGCGGCTATGCGATCGCAAATCTGAAAAAGGTGGTACCCAACCTGCTCGAGTGGACGACCAGGCCCGGTGACAACTACACGGATCTTGCCGAGGTGTACGGCGAAGCGATCGGCATGTATTCGCAGTACATGGGGCACGTGGCCAACGTGATCGGCGGCGTATACGCGGATCTCAAGACCTCTGAGCAGCAGGGCGCTGTGTTCACGCCGGTGCCCAAGGCGCGCCAGCAGGAAGCACTGCGATTCCTGGCGCAACACGTGTTCGAGGCGCCGACCTGGCTGCTCGAGGAAGAAATCCTCGACCGCATCAACACGCCCGGTCCCCAAACCATTCAACAGCGGCAGGCCGCGATTCTGACCAATCTGCTGTCGGCCGCACGGCTCGGACGGATGGTCGAGAACGATCTGGAATCGCCCGGCGTAGGCTACCCGGTTGCGGAATACCTCGAGGATGTGCGCACGGCCGTGTGGCAGGATGCAGCCGCCAGCGCGCGCGATCCGTATCGTCGTGCACTACAGCGAAACCACATTGCCCGACTCGCCGCACTGCTGGTGGATCCCCCGCCCCCGCCCTCGCCCCCGCCCGGTGCGCCACCCCAGACACCGCCGTTCAACGTGGGTGCGTCGGACCTGCGATCACTTGCCCGCGCACAACTCACGGAGTTGCGCACGAGCGTCCAGGTCGCGGCCGCGCGCACCAGTGATCGCGTGGCGCGTGCACACCTGCTCGATGTGCGCGACCGCATCACCCAGGTGCTCGAACCGAATCGGTGATGGGGCTACAGCACCGAGTCGAAGTGCAATTCGAGCCGCCAACCGGTAGGTCTGCGAAGGGCGCGCGCCAGATCTACACGGATCAGCCCGTCCAGGATGGTCAGGCCGATACCAGCGGAAACCAATGCAGCGTCGGTGTCGAAGTAATTACGCACACCCGCCCACCCGGCATCGCTGAAAACTGCTACACCACCACCCGGTAGCGAATAGGCCAGCTCGGCGCGCGCCCGGGAAAATGAAGTGCCCACCGCAGCACTGCCCGGATAGCCGCGCAGTGTGTGCGCACCACCCAGAAAGAATTGCTTCTGCGTGGGCAGATTCCCTTCGGATGAGCCCGCGCCCACTTCGATTGCACCACGGATCGGTTTCAGGATCGGGAATGCGGTTCGCGCAGTAGCTGCGCTGCGCGCGTATCGGAAATCGCCGTCGGCCGCTTCAGTGACCCATTCGAGTCCGAGCTGCCAGCCGCGCGGATCGCTGCCCCACCATTTGCGCAGGGCCAGCTCAGCGCCAGCGAGGTCGGCATCATTGGCGTTGAGGTTGGGCCGGAAATCTCCGCCACCCAGTACATTCCCAATACTGAAATTGGTTTCCCGCGCCGCGCTGCGATGACGTTCGGCAAAGAGTGAAAACCGGTACCACTCCGGTTGTGTGAGCGGTGGTGCCACGCTCACCCGTGCACCGGTAGTGCGGTAGTAATCACCATCATCACGACCCAGCAGCAGCGCGGACAGCGACGAGCCCAGTGCCAGCGATCGCGAATCGACGGCGGTCAGCCCATGCCCGACCGTCAGCGTGGTGGTTCGGCGCATGGTCTCGCGGCGCGCGGCCAGCTCCAGGTTGGGCGCGAAATCCGCCACGCCAAGGCGCGCGGTCGCCCAATAGGTGCCGACTGACCGCTTCAGCTCGGCGCGCACGCCCACGGACAGTGCTTCCACGCGATTGTAGCGTAGAAGATCCGGGTGCTGCGGTCCCCACTGAAGGGTTACGTCGGCAATCGCCATCGCCGGCAAAGGCAGCGAGGCCAATCCACCGTACATCTCACGCAGGTCTTTTTCGGTGATGAAGTCTGTCGAGTTCTCCCAGACCGGCGGCGGCAGGTCCTTGCTGTTGCGCAGCGAGTCAGGGTCGACCGGCTTGATTACATAGAAACGATGCCCATTGCGCCGATCGGGAGAAACGATGTTGTCACCCTCGGCACGCCAGGCGCGCATGACTGTGCGGCTGCTGGGGAAATTCGCGCTCGAGTCGCCGTCAGCGAGCACATCGTCGATGTCGTAGGCAATCTCGAGGACCGCGGGCGCGGTCAGGATCCCGGCTTTGGCCGCGCCTTCCATGCGCATGGCCCGCGGCAGCCAGTGCTTCATCCGCCAATACGAGTACTCGACCGAGATCATGGTGACTTCGATCTCGAACGGCTTGAACAGCGCGGGCACGTGCTTCAGGTCGTCGTCATTGTCGAACGCGTCGGTGTCGCGCTGCATGTTGATCGCACTGGCCAGCCGGTAGGCCGCCTTCACGATGGAACCGGTGACCGGCTCGATCCAGATCGATCCGGTGATCAGCTTCGGTTGATCACGCCGCGGCAGCACGCGCAGCTCGACCACACTGATCTTCCGGCCATCCGGAAATGTCATCGTGATGGTGTCACCAGTCTGATAGCGGTAACGCCGCTCCGCGCCCAGGACCAGCGGGTGTTCGATCCAGACATCATCGTCATCGGCATCGGTCATGCCGAAGTACAGCCGGTCCATCGTTGGATCGAAGAACTCATCGATGCCGAAGTCCAGATCAGCGTCGAACTCGTCGCGGTATTCACTGCCCGGATGGTATTGGCGGGCACCCAGCACCTTGAGCACAGTCTCGTCATCGCGGCTCCAATGGATCCTGAACGCGCTCTCCATGCGATAGAGCGTGCGATCCTTGAGCGGCGTGCGCAGCGCTACGCCCACGCGCTGCTTGACCGTGCCGGTGTACGCGCGGATCTCGCTATCGAGCGCTGCCCGCGAGTGGCGGGCCCGCTCGACCAGCACGCGCGCGTCAGCATCCAGATACGAGCTGGTATCCTGGACCTGAACCAGAATCGTGAGGAGCAAGGCGACCGGTGACATGCAATCGGCCCTACGTGGGGCCCGCCCAAACGGTTTCCACCGTGCCCGGGCCCGGGACGAGACGCACGATTTCGCGCCCGGGAGCCCGATCTCGAGGTCACCTGCCTGCCTCACCGCTCTGAGGCTGACTGGCCGCCGGCGGTGTTCCGGTGGGCTCATAATTGCTTGACACGATCAGCCGAATGGCCTAAGACTCACGCCACGAATTGCAGAACGTTTTCCTCAGCGAGAAAGCACCAATGCCAACCATTTCCCAGGGCGTTCAGGACGCACTCAACGACCAGATCAATCACGAGTTTCACGCGGCCTATACCTACCTCTCGATGTCGGCGTACTTCGAGAATACCAACCTCCCCGGTTTCGCCGGCTGGATGCGGGCGCAGGCACGTGAGGAGATCTTGCACGGGATGAAGCTGTTCGATTTCGTGAACGATCGTAACGGCCGGGTCGTGCTGAAGGAGGTCGAAGCGCCGCCCATCGACTTCAAGTCACCGCTCGATGTGTTCGAGCGGGCGCTCAAGCATGAGCAGAAAGTGACCGGCATGATCAACCACCTGTACGAGGTGGCGGCAAAAGCCAACGACTTCGCCGCGCAGGTCGCACTTCAGTGGTTCATAACCGAGCAGGTCGAGGAAGAGAAAACCGCCGATATGGTGGTTGAGCAGCTCAAGATGATCGGCAACGATCGCCCTGCGCTGCTCGTGCTGGACCGCGAGATGGGCGCGCGACCGAGTGAGGAAAACGGCGCGGCGTAATCGATGAACGCCATCCTCGTATCAAAGAACGGCGGCCCCGAAGTATTGGTGCCGAGTGAGGCAACGCGGCCGGAGGCCGGACCAGCCGACCTGCTGGTACGGGTCAGCGCCGCTGGTGTGAATTTCATCGATGTCTATCAACGCACCGGCCTCTACCCGATCAAGCTGCCGTTCATTCCGGGTTCCGAGCTGAGCGGTGTGGTCGAAGCAGTGGGCGCGGAAGCGACCGGCTTCTCGGTTGGTGATCGTGTGGCCATCGCGCATGGCGCGCCCGTTGGCGCCTACGCGGAGTACGCCGCCATTCCCGCGCAGCGCGCCGTGCCGGTGCCGGCCGGCGTTACCGATAAAGTTGCCTGCGCGGTCATGCTGCAGGGCATGACCGCGCATTACCTGGCGCATAACATCCGCCCGCTGCAGACCGGCATGACCTGCCTGGTGCATGCGGCCGCAGGTGGTGTCGGCCTGCTGCTCTGTCAGATCGCGAAACAGCTCGGCGCGCGCGTGATCGGTACCGTCTCCACCGATGAAAAGGCGCAACTCGCGCGCGACGCCGGTGCGGACGAGATCATCCTGTATACCAGGGAAGAAGTCGTTCCAGCGGTCAAGCGCATCACGCAGAATCGTGGCGTCGACGTCGCGTTCGACAGTGTCGGCAAAACTACATTCGAGAGCAGCCTGCTCTCACTCGTGCCGCGCGGGATGCTGGTGAGCTTCGGCCAGTCGAGCGGCCCGGTGCCGCCACTGGATCCGCTCACGCTCAGCCGCAACGGTTCCCTGTTCCTGACCCGCCCTACGCTCGCGCATTACGTCACTACGCGTGAGGAATTGCTGCAGCGCGCCAACGATCTGTTCGCCTGGATCGCACGAGGCAAGCTGCGGGTCCGCGTCGGTGCGGAATACCCGCTCGCCGCCGCGGCCGATGCGCACCGCGCTCTCGAGTCCCGCGCCACTACCGGTAAGGTGCTGCTGCTCCCTAGCGCGTAGCGCTCCCGCGCGCCGCGCGCCGCGCTTCGCGCTGCGCGGAGGCACGAGCCGTCGGCTCGCGGGCACGGCTGCGCCGGAGGCGGCGATGCCGGATACATTTCGCGGGGACTCAGAGTGCACTCCGCGCAGCGTGCCCGACGAAGTCGCCTTCGCGAGCGTTAGCGAGCGTGCCCGCGAGCGGAACGCTCGCGCCTTCGCCCCCCGCGGCACCCGC
>JBBDWZ010000172.1:0-25704 GCA_040902615.1 Gemmatimonadota bacterium
TCCACCCGTACGCGTGGGCAAACTCCGGGTCCAGTTCGATGGCCTGCCGAAACAGCTCGATCGCGACACGAGCCTGGTCCGCGGTCCCATAAGCCATTTCTCGCGCACGCAGGAAGAGGTCGTAGGCGACCGTGTTGTTGGTCGGTGCATCCAGCAGCCGCTCACGTTCCGCCGGCGAGAGCCTGGCTCGCAGTGCACTCGCGATCTCGCGCGCGACCTCGGACTGAATCGCAAATACATCCTCCAGATCACGATCGAAGGTTTGTACCCAGAGGTGCCGGTCAGTCCTCGCTTCGATCAGCTGCGCTGTGATCCGGAGCTTCTTCCCTTCTCGACGGACGGAACCCTCGAGGATGTGCGCAACACCTAATTGCTCCGCGATCGCGCGTACGCCGAGATCGCTCTTCTTGTAAGGCATCACCGACGTGCGACTGGTCACAGCCAGGTCCGCCAGCAACGCCAGCTGCGAGATGATGTCCTCGGTGATGCCGTCGCTGAAGAATTCGTTCTCTTTCGATTCGGAGAGATTGTCAAATGGCAGCACCGCGATGCTGCGATCGTCGCTGGACGTGCGCGGCCGCACCGCCACACCGAGTGCAACGCCGGTGATTAGCAATGCACCAGCCGCCGCGATCGTGCGCGCGTCCAGCCAGCGTGCGCTCGCGGGTGTCGTCGACCCGGGCGGAGTTACGCGCACACCGTCGGTCGAGACGTCCAGGATCCACGCAAGCGCCAGTGTTACCGGCACGCCGGCGAGCGCGACCACTGCGATCGCCGTGTTGATCCACGCCGGAAGATGGAGCGCAGGCACAAGCAGGTCGGCCGCCTGCATTGCAGCAAACGCCGCGGCCCCGTAAACCAGCCCGGCGCGCACGACCCGGCGTCGCTTCAGCTCGGCAAAGAACATCACGGGAGAAGGCGAAAGTGCCGGCGGCCTGACCACCGGTAAATGCGAAAATCGGCATCCAGCGTGAAGACTGTGTCCAGCCCTTCCCGCTCGGCCACGGCGACCAGCGAGGAGTCGGCAAAGTCCATGGGCAGGTCGTGATACTTGGCCATTAACGCCCTGATGCGCGGAACGAGATCCACGACTTCGAGTATGTGGAGGTCGCCCGCCTCGATCATATCCAGAAGAGTGTCTTGCGCAGTCAGTGAGCCGGTCAGCAGGTAGAGTGCTTCCGTGATCGCAGCCCAGGTCGTGACCAGAACCGCGTGCTCCCGCTTGAGCACCTCGACACAACGACCGTGGGACGCATCATCGGCATCCAGCAGCGCGACCAGCGGGCCGGCGTCAGTCAGCAAACGCTTCACGGTTTCTTCTTGCGGCCAAACCCGGCGCGCAGCAGTTCTTCGGCGCGCCGGGCTCGATCACCTGGGCCCAGCCGAACTACGCCGACGTACCTGCTCAGGCGTTCATACGCGCTCTGTCCCGAATTCGACTGAAACGATTCGTCCAGGCTCATGATCGCATCACGGATCAATCCGGACTTGGTGCGCCCCGTCAGGCGAGCGAGTCGCTCCAGCCGCTGTTCGGTTTGCTTGTCCAGGCGTACGCTGGTCGGCATGGCTCCTCCCTGTAGTACAATGTGTAGTACAATCACCAGCATAACAAGGTATGCTGACAGCGAATCGGCGGCAGCCTCGCTCGCCTCGGCGAGATCGTCGGCCGCGGAGCCCGGCGCGCACGACCCGGCGTCGCTTCAGCTCGGCGACGAAGTTCATCGGCGGATTATTCCCTCGCCTTCTGCCAGAAGCGATCAAAGCCGCTCTTCTTCAGTACCGCCTCGTAGCCAGGCAATGCTGCCAGTTTTGGTTCCCAATTAACGAGCAGGCCGATGAAGCGCAGGTTTGGGTCGCGGGTCGCGATCGCCTGCTCCAGCGCGTCCAGTGCGCGATCGAAATCGCCCATGTGCCCGTACAGCTGCGCGATCGTGAAGTAGTCCAGCCGTTTGGCCGCGATCCCGCGCTCGAGCTTTTCAAGGTCGCATCATGATCGAGCGAGACCGTGATCGCCGAATCCCCGCGCACCATGGCCAGCGCCAGCGATAATCACCAGCGCGCCGAGCAGAATGACTTCGCCTTCGTGTATGCGCTGCCGTCCGCGCTCGCCATGAAACCAGGCCAGCACGAGCGCTCCGCGGAATCCAACCGCCAGAACGACCGCCACTGCACGGAAGAGCGTGACCGGCCAGTTGAACTGGTCGCCGATTACGTCCACCACCTGCAGGAGAACCCAGGCTCCAGCGAGGTAGCCGATGCCCCATTGAATGAGCTTGCGCCGCTTCAGCTGGTTCAGGATGCTCAAGTCGCGATCGCTCCGTTCTCGCGATCGTCGCTCAGGTTGGTGAATGGGAGTGCGGCAATGGTCCGGCGATCCGCCGCGGCTATCGGCAGCGGCACCGCCGTGACTGGCTCTGCGATCGCTTCGTCGCGCTGAATGCCGGCTGGTGTGAGATCAAACCTCCATGCGAGTACCAGCGCGATCGGCAGGCCCAGTAGTGCCAGTACCACGACCGCCGTCATCCGCCACTCGGGCAGGTGCAGCGTCGGGACCAGCAGGTCCGCCGCCTGGATCACGACGAACGCGACCGCGACATAGACCAGGGCAACGCGCACCACGTGCCGGCGCTTCAGCTCCTGCCAGAAGCTCATCGCGCTTTCCGCATGTGGTCGCGAGGCGTCATCGCTCAGACCGGTTTTAGGAGGATCGTTACTGGGGGGAGCTACTGAGTAAAAATGGGCCCGCCCAAGGGAGCGCGCCAGCTTTCAATCGGGACCGAGATTGCGCAAGCCGAGGCTGTATTGCACCGTTGGAGCCCATTCCCGGCATCAAGCCTTATCCATTATGCTGCGCAGAGGCAGCTCACCACAGCCACGCAAACCGGAGGCAAAGCCTCCCCGAGGACCCAGCTATGAGCGAAGTACAGGCCGGTATCGTGAAATCCGCGGTGCAGGTACCCGCAACGACAGTGAGTGCCGGACGGAGCACGCGGTTCCAGCTTCTGGTCGGGCCAGGTGACGGTGCGCCGCATTTCGCGCTGCGACGATTCATCATGGAGCAGGGCGGCGGCATTCCACTGCATACCAACGAGGTCGAGCACGAGCAGTACGTGCTGCGAGGCCGGGCCACGATCCGCATCGGCGATGAGGTCCATCAGGTCGGACCGGACGACGCCTTGTACATCCCGGCCCGAACGCCCCATTCCTACGAAGTGGTCGAGGGGCCGTTCGAATTCATTTGCGTTGTGCCCAACCTGCCGGACGAAATCAAACTGCAGAATTGTTAGTGCCTCAGGCGGGCGCCGTAACGACGGTTTCACGCAGGGATGCAGGGTGAGCAGAGACCGCAGTTCGGCGGTCGATCACGTCCGGGAAGTTAAGGCGCGTAGCAATTTCGAATTGTGAATTCAAATTCAACTACCACCACCAGAGGTGGTGGTTTGGGGGGACGCCCCTAGAGAGAGTGATTCGTCATTTACCCCAACTACGATGATTGAATTACGTTCGCAACTTGCCGATTATTGTCGTTGCGATCCAGCTATGCACGCTGGTCTCAAGGCCGCGATGGTGTTGATGTGCGTCGCCGAAATGCCACCGCGCTCAGAAAAGGCTTTAGCGACGCGATCAGGATACGCAGCACATTCAAGATTCATTTGCCCAGTGTGACGGAAGTGCAAACGTGATACAGCGTGCAACGAGTCTGAAGGACACCGCGCAGGAAGCCGAGACCATCCTGCTCATTGAGGACGAGCCTTCGGTCAGGAACCTGGCCAAGCGAATGCTGATCTCACGCCACTATGCCGTGCCCGAGGCAGGCGATGGACGGGAGGCGCTCAGAATTGCCGCGGATGCCACCGGGCCGATTCACCTGATGCTGAGCGATGTCGTGATGCCCGACATGAACGGTGGTATCATCGCCGAGCGCCTGCACGAGACCCAGCCCGAGCTCAAGATGCTGTTCATGTCCGGTTACACCGATGAAGACATCAAACTGCAGGGGATCATGGGACCGGCGCGCCCTTTATCGAGAAGCCGTTCACGCCTAACGTGCTGGCGAAGAGTTTCGGGGAGGTGTGGGATGCGCCGGTTGACTGATCGCACGGATCACGGATCACGGATCACGATCACGGATCAACCGGGCGGGGTTGAACGAGTCCGCTTTTGCGACCACCGTAACAGCAGTAGCACCGCGTGACCCAGAGGACGCATGCGAAGTGCAGAAGCCGATTATGACGCAATCGAGGCAGCCCTTCACACTCACCAGGTTCATACCCTTCACGATCTCGCATTGGCGGCCGGGTTAGCACCTCGTGACTGGTGGAAACACACGCTCGCGCGCGTACTGGCAAAGGACCTGGCCGTGGCGAATGTCGTTGAACGGCTTTGTGGTGATGGCGTGCCCAGACGCCAGGCGATCAACCGGGCCGCTTCGCAGTTCAACCTCGATACCGAAACGCTTCAGCGCCGCTATCGCGGACTCCGCCAACGCCACCACGCGGATTGACAAACCGGTGAATGACGCCTTTGCCGTTGCGAGTCACGACTGTATGGTATCGGAATCACTCGCAAAGCCATCCCAGATTGCAGGGGAAATTGGTTACCGCGAGCTGCGTGCCTCGATTAAGATATGCTGTATCCACTCCTCTCGATTAGAGAGGCTGGATCCACTCGGTTCGGGAGATTCCCGAACTGGCTTGGCATGCGTTCACGGCGGCGGCCCGAAGGACTGCGTGATCCAGTGTTGGGATCAGCACGAAGCGGAAGTTCACATTGCGAAGCTTGTCTCAGAGAATGCGCTTAACAAACGTAAAGAGGGGTCGCACATGGAGACGGCCGCCGGCCTCTGTAAAGACAAGCATCCCGAATGCGGCGTCAACTTCGCCATGATGGAAAGCATCCAGAACGCCGTCGACGCCGACGATTTGGAGCAGGTTCGCTCGATATGGTAAGAACGAAAGTTGGCGATACTCGACCAAGGGTTTGGCGGCGCAGCGGCGTCTGTATTGGATAAGTTCGGCAAATCCCCGACCACGCGGAGGCAAATTATGCAAGGGCCATCCAAAGCCCAACAGCAGCAGGGACACCAGGGCGTCGCGACGTCGACCGGATCACGGTGGGGCGCACTGCTGGTGCTCATGTTGATCCTGGCCATCCCGCCCGCCTCAGCGCACGCTGGGGAGGGATTGACTTGCGGATGGTGCGGGGAGTTCACAGATGACTTCGAGAACACGATTCATGGCTTTCCGAACGGTGGCGACGAGTGCGGGTGGCCTGCTCCGGACCCGATCGAAGGTGAATCATACTCATGCGCAAGGTGCGGCGGATCCTCGAGCTGTCACCAGACGGCGCAGAACGGAGGCTGTCACATCGAGTGCGGACCCGGTGGTGGCAACGGGAATGGGAACGGCGGCGGAGGAGGTAACAATTATGCGCTGACCGGGCCGGACGACGCACTGAATCTCGGGGCTCAGGATGTGGCGACGTTGCTGGCGAACGCAGTGGTCGCAAACGATGCCGGCCAGATACTCACGTTTACACGTGCGAATACGCGGGCTTTCAGAGTCGCCATCGATCCCGATGGCGGTAGGCTGGAGGTCTTCGCATCGTGCGACCAGGTCACACCGGCAGCTATTATTCCAATTCCCGCGGAGCTTCGAAGGCGTGTGGCACGGCAGGCAGTGACCTGACGATCGCATTACAGGTGGGCGCGTTGCGTCGCGCGTGCATTCAGCACGCGCGACACAGCGTTCCCCGGGGAGTGTTGACTCAAATGGTCGTTTGATCGATTCCATCGCGCCGCGTTTTAATTTGACTACACTAGACAGGTCCCGATGGAGGAAGACTGTTTTCATGTCCAGCCGCATCGCTCTGGTGATCGTCCTATACGCAGCTGGGTGCGTTGCTGAAAGCGACGAGGTGGCGGTGTCCTCGATGGTACGAGACTCGGCCGGTGTCGCAATAGTGTCCAGTGTGAGACCCCAGTGGCTCGGCAGCACTGCCGCCTGGACTGTTCAACGCGAAGCTATCGTGTCTATTGGCGGCGGAAATGATAATGAATATGGCCACTTGATATGGCAGGTGACTGGAGCAGCGGTAACGGCGAACGGAGCTGTTCTCGTACTCTCAGGCGGGCGCACTGCGCCTCGTCTTTATCTATTCAGCCGGGACGGTACTCTCATCCGCGCCATTGGGGGGGCCGGCGATGGACCGGGGGAATTTCGCGAGCCACTCCATCTCCAATTTCGGCGCGGCGATACGATCGCCGTCTGGGAACGTTTCTTTGGGCGTGTAACATCCTTTGATACTGCGGGAACGGTCGTCGGCATACGGCACATCGATTTCTCTGAAGTCGTACGTGCAATCGGCGCCCCCGGCGAAAAGGATGTGGCCGTGCCATTGGACGATGGGTCGTTCATAGCGCGCATTCCGCTCGATCAAGAACTGCCGGCAGTGCCTACGCGCGGCCAATGGCTGCGTACGCCGGTGCGATATAGCATAATGCGGGTCGACTACTCAACACACTCGCTCGGGGAGTTCGACGACATGATGGTGGGTTATGCGCCTGGGGAAACCGCCCGTCCCGTCGTCCCCCTTTTTGGAGTCCGGTCGGCAATAGCAGCTGGCGATTTCAATGAGCGCTTGAAGATCTATGTCAGCACAGGGGATCGGAATGAAGTGCGCCAATTCGACTCCACTGGGCGGTTGGCCGCTATTCTGAGGCTCGAGTCGCCGCCACCATCAGTTACCGACCGAGAGCGCAAGCTTGCCCTTGAACGCATAGGGCTGTTCAACAACATGGACGAGACTGCGATACGTCGGCGAGAGCAAATGCTAGAAACCTTTCCGGAGCAAAGCCATCACCCGCCGATGCGCTCCCTCCTTCTCGATCGCCTTGGCTATCTTTGGGCACTCGAGAAGAATGATGGACTGTGGGAAACAGTTTGGCACGTGTTCGATCCTACGGGGGCTTGGCTCGGGCGGGTGCACATTCCCCTTTTTCGTGTTTACGAGATAGGTCCCGACTATGTCATCGGGAGCGCGAGGGATAGCCTATTGGTGGAATCCGTGCGCGTCCATGCTCTTTTGAGGGGTGTTGGGAAGACGGCGATTCTTTCTGGCAATCGCGCGGCGCCGAGAGGGAACTGATGTGGTTCGTGCGGAGAAGCGGGAAAGCGAAGATGGGAGTCTGGTGCGCTTTGCTGCTACTCCTGCTTGGGGCAGGATACACAGGTGTGTCGCTCCGCAAGAGCAGTGTCGCAGCAAAGACCGTCACAAATCCCGATGGGGACGTGATCACGGTTTCCTTCCTGGGGGAGGTCGAGCACCAGGAACTTTTCGGCACCTTGGCTGGTCGGTTGCCCGTTCCCATCTCAGCTGCCGGTGCGCCCGAGGGCGTCGTGACCGACGAGAACATCACGTGGCTCCGCTTTCGCTACAGTACAGGCAATTACTCTCGCCTGGTGCTGGTAGCAAAAAGGCCAATTGTGAATTACGTTTCTTGGGACGCGATCGCCCGTTCTGGAGCCGCCTTAGGCGACGGCTCAACGGTCGTGATTGGTGAACGTGAGTATCCACAACACGCGACGGTTGCCGACAGCGATGGTCAGCAGTATTTGGTGCGACTCCCACGATGCGGCCAAGGCACGTTCGCACACGTGTCCGAGTGGAACTTGCTAATCGGCGGAGTCCACGAAGGTGATATTGATTTTTCCGGTGACCAATACGGATGGCTTCGCATTCCGTACACTGATACGGACTTGGCCGTTGGTAAGGATGGGTCGCTAACTTGGTGCGCAGATCGCTGGGCCTCGTCACTGAGCCATCGCGTTGCCAGAGGATATTTTTTTGTATCCCGGTTTCATGCAGCCCCATCACACACCCGTACGGATCGACTCCAATGGCGACCAGTCTTGGAAAGATTCGTTGGACCGCCGATCGCCGCTGAAGGAATTGGGCGAACGCAGCGCTCTCTGGACGGCCGCGTGGCGTTTCTCGGTCGTATCACGCATGACAGTCTCTTGGGAACGGGACCGAGCCTGGCTGATCGGTTCGGTCTTGCGGAAGGTAGCCCGGTGCTTAACGAACGCCCTGACTGGCTAGTGTTTTGGCGCGGCGGCAAGACGCTTCTGATAGCCGCTAAGCCAGTCCGCCGCTCGATTTCCTGGGAGGCTCTCGCGCGTCTAGGAGTTGTCTCGGGTGACGGGTCCGTTGTCGACATTCGCGGACGCGGTTACGTGCAGGGGGCTGAATTGAGTGACATGAAAGGGAACCGGTATTCCTTACGTTTACTTAGATGCGGTTCTGAAACACTCGACTCATCATCAGAGTGGAACCAACTTCTTGGTGGCGTACATCAAGGCGATAGCGACTTCAGCCGGCAGCGAAATGAGGCATACGGCTGGATCACGCAGCCGATGAGTGACGATGATCTCCACATCGGGGAACTGGATGGCTCCGCGACCTGGTGCCAGGAGCGGCATCTGATTGACGGCAAGTATTTCGCTGTGAACCGCGGCTACCTAACGATCTCGCGCTACCACTTATCTGAAATCTCCTTCAAGGGTAGCGGATTCGGTTGGCGCCCCGTACTTGAATTGAAGTGAACTGAACTGAAAATTGAGGAACGGAGGGCGCAAGGATGTGAGATGGCCGCAAAGCTGGTCATCTCATCAACCCCGTCGAGTTCGGCATCTTCACGTACTTCTGGTCGGCAGTCAGCGCTGCAATCGCTCCGGCACGGTTCCAGCCGCCGGCAGCACAGCCGCCAGCGCACTTGGTGAACACTCGAACGCCTCCGTTCGGCCATCCACCAGCAACGCACGAGCTTCCTCAGGGATCTGTTCATTTATCTCTCTCTCTCTCTCTCTCTCTCTCTCTCTCTCTCTCTCTCTCTCTCTCGAGCCGCATGAGGCGACGCCCGTTAGTGTTAGTCAGGTGTCCTGCGACAGGTCTTGAGTGAGATCCGCAGCCGACGCGCGACTCGTGGATTCGATTCACCACGAAGCTTCAACTCCCATACCTTCCGGCACCGTTTCGGCAGCCGACGTACGTAGCGCGTTGCCGTCTGGATAGGTTCCGCAGATTCGCCTGGGTGAGTCGAACCGGGCAATGCGATCCACGGTCGTCTTCAGTCGAACCCATTGCCACCAGCGCGATGCAGCGGCGCTCCCGGGCAAGTTGCCGCAGCTCGCTGACGCACTGGTTCCGGACTGCCGTTTTCAGATACGCAGGCGTGATCGACCGCGGGTCGACCGACTGGCGAATTAGCCTGAAGAACACGGCCTGAACCACGTCGTCGGCTCCCGATTCATCCCCATTGAGCCACCGCAGAGCCCGGGTGCGCATCCACGGGGCATGAGTCCGATACAGTGTTTCTATCCCTGCCTGTGATCGGACGGCCGTCGATCCAACGCCGGACGGACGAGCTCCGATCGCCGGATGCTGGCGCATTTCCAGTGGACCTGCGCTTCACGACCTCCAGCAGTTCTTTGCCTTGATCGCGGACCTGGAAACACTGTTCGCCTCCAATCATTCAAAAAGCCAGTCTCACGAAATTCGAGAGCATACGGTGCAAGTTTTCGGCGTGTTTCCTCTCGACGAACGCGAATCGGTTGTGCTTGCTAGTGCCTGGTTCGAGACCCATCTCAACCGGGGAGATTGAGACGTTTCAATACACAAACCTTCCGGCAATCAAGCGCCTGAAACAGAACCGCTGTTTTTGCACTGATTCTCACTGATTCCACTATTTATTGTCCGTGCGCAATGAGCAGCAGAGATTCCTTCCCCGGACGTTGTTCAACGGCCGGCAGATCCCAAACGGGCGCTGGGATCGTATGCCTCTGGGCGAGGTGACACACGTAGGATTGATGGATGTTCGAGAACGTAATCAGACACATCGGAGGAGGTTCAATCATGCGACGTCAACGGGCAGTAGCAGTACTGTTTCTGCAGGGAACCGCGCTTGCGTTACTCCTGCCAGCGGGATTGATGGGTACCGATGGACTTCCAGAATGCGAGGAATCCAACGACGGTGAGAAGGCCTGCAGCACGATAGAGAATCACGATCCAATCAACCATCCGGAGGAACCATACGGTGCCTTTAGCTATACCTGCGATGATCAGGGAGAGGAATTTGATTGGGGGCCGCCCGATCCCACGTTCTGGAGTGATGACTGGAACAGTGCCAAGGAGGAGTGTGATTCATGGGCAGGACCGAGCGCGCCATAGGCAATGAACTCGCATCGGCTGCTTAGGCTTCTCGCCTTCGCGGGATTGGTTTGTTCAGCGGCTGCATGCCGCGAGCCGCGGCTGGACCCATCTGGTAAGCAAAGCGTGGATCCGGCCGTGGCGCGGTCGAACGTTCCGGTAACCTGGTCACTCGGCGCGGCGCGATTCACGTTTGCCGAAGATGCAGCATTGGGCGTTGTACTCCACCGTGTTGGTTCGCCCGGAGCCCTGCTCGCGGATGGGACCGCCGTCATAGCCAATTCAGGCCAGGGTCAACTGGTATTTCTTGGGCACGATGGTTCAGTCCTACGAGCCGCCGGCCGCTTAGGGAAAGGTCCCGGAGAATTTTCCAACGCAGTCCGAGTGTTCAACAATGGAAACGAAATCGCCACGTGGGACATTTCACAACGGCGCGTCAGCTACTGGTCGGCGGACGGCAGGCTGAAAGGTGATCAGCACGTGCAAACGACTTACCAGCCGACGTTAACGGGAATGCTCGATCCGGGCAGCCCGCTAATAAGGCCCCGTAGGCCGCCTGTCGTCCAACCCATTGTCTACATTTCTTACTCAAACCCCGGCCGATCGCAGATCAACATAGGGAAACTCGTCCCGGAGCAAAGTGATCTGGTCAAATGGACGTACCCGAACGGCAGCGGGACAAATGTTGTAATGGCTAGCTGTTTTCCGGCGCTGCTTGACGCCGCGGTAGACGGCAGGATCGTCCTGATAGACAACGCGGCAGGCACGATGATCCTGGTCGACCGCGCAGGGAGAAGCTCTATCATTTTTGAGCGCCAGCACAGCCAGATGGTCACGCCGGATATGATCAGCCGAGTGAAAAAATCTCTTGCCAGTTTCCCAGCACCCGCGCCGGCGGAAACCATGACCGCAGTGCTCAAGCGCCTGGGCGTCGAAGGCAGCCGTCTACCAACCACCTGGGACCGAATCATACCGGACCAAACCGGCCGCGTATGGCTTCGACGAGCCCAATGCCAGCTTCGGCCACCCATCCGCACCTGGGATGTCGTCGATTTGTCGGGACGCTGGGTTGCCATAGCGTCGATCCCTGATATCGAAGTGCTGGCAGCGCGTGAGATGAGACTGCTCGGGCTCGTTCGAGATTCTCTCGGGATTGAGCACGTGGCCCTCTACGAGGTGATTGCACGCGGCAATGTCAACTAAAGCAGACGAACAGGACCTGGGTGGCTCCCGCCCCAAGCTGATCGACTGGTTGCTCGGAGTCGCGCTCACAATCTCGAGCGTTGCCATTCTTCTACTGGCACTTAGAATGTGGATTGGCCCGTCAGATCCAAACCAGTACTGGCGACCACCAGTGTCCACATCACGTGCGGACCCGGCCCTGCTCGTTGAAACGTTGAACGCGGACACCGTGGCCCTCTTACAGCCTGGCAAACGGGGCATCGTAGTCGCCTACATCACGAGCTGCCAATACTGCGAGGCCAGCATCGAGGCTTGGAAAGTTGTGCTCAGTCGTGTATGCGATCTCCAGTTTACATTCGTGTCGCCTGAACCGGTGCGGCTCCAAGAGGCGTATTGGAGCAGCAGGCCCCTGGCATCCGATCATTGTGTGAAACCGATAATTGGCAAGATCCTGAATCCTCAATCGTTCCGCACCGCGTTTAACCTGCGAGGAACCCCAAACCACTTCCTGGTGAGTCAACACGGCCAGATTGAGAGCAACTGGCGCGGTGCATTACACATGAAGGACGTTAAACGGTTTTTGAGGGAACTCGAATAGTCCGTGGTCCTCCCAGCCAGTTCGGCATCGTGAAGGGAAAGACAAGTGTCTGAGTACTTGAGCGTGGCTTGTGTGCAGCAGCTGAGGCGAATACCACGGAATGATTTCCCACGGATTAGCGCATCGCGCGCGTCATGGACCAACGTGCGTAGTCGATGTGAGTATTCTTCCCCCAATCGAATGGAGAACTCCTATGCGTACGTCCATCAGCCTCCTCGTTACAACACTCGCATTCGCTTTGCTCCTTTTTCCGTCGCCAGCGGCTTCGCAAGAGGATTGCCTGACCTGGAACAACCCTCTCGGGTTCTTTGTTCAATGTGACCAATGCTACACGGATACAATCGGGGAATGCAGTGAGGATTGCAGTGACGGGACATTTTCGCGGGGGTTCATGGTGCAGCCTTGACTCCCAAAACTGGTGCACAGTTTCAGAGGAACTCTTCTTTGATGAATTTCCGGGCAATCACAATTTCAATGTCGTACAGATTGGAGGTGCCATCGTGCAATTCCGAGACTGCACAATCGCGCTCAAGGAACAGGATGCTCTGCTGAGGTCCCAGGCCATTCGGAGCAGTTCAAACTGGGCCAAAGGTCTCCTGAGTCCTCGGGCGTTGCGAGCATGATACGCAACCGCATGACTAGGGAAGAATTGCTGTGTTAACTTTGCTGGCCGTTCTCCAGTTTCAATTCGGTCCACCCGTGACGCGAATTGGAGCGGTCGATGATTCGGCTCACGCGATTGCAAACGTTTTCGATGTTTTCGAAGACCGAGCAAGACGCGTTGCCGTGCTGCAGCACCGGACGCCATTTGTGCCAATTTTCGATTCAGGTGTCGCCGGATAGGAACGTTGGGGAAACGGGGTGGAGGACCCGGTGAGTTTGCTGGACCATCCGGTGTCGGTGTCTTTGGCGACACACTCTGGGTGACGGACTTGGGTTTGAACAAATTGGTTTTCTTCAACGCAAATAGCTTGCAACACATGGGTGATCAAATACTTCCTCGAGTCACCAATGGCCGAGAGTTTCCGATCGCCTTGACAAAAGCGGGAATAATTACGACCAGAACCGAGGGCATGCCGGCTGTGAGGACCTATCAGATCCACGGTCAATCTCCCGCTCTGACCGTGCCCGTTGGTAACTCCACTCTGCGAATGACATTTTCTGGAAGATCGTTTTCGGTCACGAATCCTTTCACCAGTGCCCCGCTCGTGTTTGTCACTGGCGGGGCAGAGTTCTTGGTCGTTGATCGTGACCGCCGCGATACGTTGGTGTTTAGGCGGATTAGTTTTGCAGGAGACACAATTTCATCGATTAAAGCGAAGTTCGCGTTCAAACGGTACCTGGCGGTATCGTGCAGGATGAAATCGAAAACCTGTTTTCCAGCATGCGGGGAATGGCAATTTCCCCCGGGGCGCTTGAGCGCGCCTATCTTCAGGCCATCGCTGACATCAAGTATACTGCTGCCGTGGAGCGGATTGTGCTGACGGCGGATGGTACCGCATGGGTTACACAACGTGCAGAACGAGGCGCTAAGCGACTCGTCAATATCGAACTGTCCTCCGGCAGGACGGTTGGCTCTATAGTCGATCCCGCTGGACGAACGGTGGTCGGAGGTTCACGCGAGTTCGTGTGGTTGCTCGAAAGGGATGAAAACGACATAGAGTTTGTGGTTAAACGGGCTGTCGTACAACCGTAAGCGAGACAATTCATGAAAAGTCTCCCTACGCGTCCTCGTGTTGGCAGCACACTCACTCAGCCCATTCGACGCTCACGCGGTGCGGGATGATGCCGGCCGCGTGACCGCGATCCAGGAACAGCTGCACGGCTTTTCTCCCTTCCGCTCCGTAATCGAGTGTGCGTTGATTCACGTACATACCAACAAACTCGTCGGTCTGCGAATCATCCAATCCGCGGCCGAATGACTGCGCGTGTGCAAGCGCAGCCGTGCGATGCTCGAGCCCATAGGCGATCGACGCGCGCAGCAGGCGGGAAACTTCGCGCATGAGATCGGGTCCCAGATCCTTGCGAATGACGTTGCCGCCGAGCGGCAGCGGCAACCCGCCGGTTTCGCCGGCCCACCACTCACCCATGTCCGCGACGAGGTGCAGGCCGGAATCCTGATAAGTGAGCTGCCCCTCATGGATGAGCAGTCCGGCGACGCTCCTGCCTTCTACCACGTGATCCATGATCTGGTCGAACGGCACGACTTCGGTGGTCGCCTCGGGATAGTACAATTTTAGCGCGAGGAACGCGGAAGTCATTGTGCCGGGGACGGCGATGCGTTTGCCGGCGAGCTGGTCTCTGGTGAGCCGCTCGCGTGCGACCAGGCGTGGACCGTAGCCTTCGCCCATGGATGCACCGTGGGGCAGCAGCGCATACTTGTCGGCGAGGTAGGCATAGGCATGAATCGATACTGCGGTGACTTCCAGCTCACCCTTGAGCGCGCGGCGGTTGAGTGTCTCGATGTCCTGCAGCTCGTGCACGAACTCGAGCTCGCCAGTGTCGATCTTGCCTTCGGCCAGCGCGTAAAACATGAAAGCGTCGTCGGAATCCGGTGAATGCGCGACGCGAATGATTCTGCTCATGGTGTTCCTGTCAGGTTCAGGTCGGGGCGGATGTTAGGATGGTGCGCTCTGGCCCGTCAAATTGACCTGCTGGCGGGAAAGCTCTGAACACGTCAGCTGCGCATGGAATGCTGTCTCCACTATACCGCAGCTGACTTGTCCAAAGCTTTCCTAGCGCACGACCTTGTAGTTGAAGAACGGCGTGCCCAGCGCGCCCATCAACCGAATCCAGAGCGGCAGCACCATCTCCGTTCCGCGTGCGGTCGTGATATCGCCCAGGTCGATGATCTCCTTCCAGCCGAACCAATCCTTCAGCCACGCGATCACCTGCTGCTTCGCGCTGGCGTCGTTGCCGCTGACAAACAGGTGGTGATCGCCGTTCGCGACCCGGCCCGGATCGACCATGACATCACAGTTCACGGTGTTCAGTGTTTTGACCACCTTCACGTCGGGGAAAACACGCTGGATCTGCTCGCCCAGCGAATCGGTGTTGCAGACCGTGAGCGTGGGTGGCATGCCCTTCGAGAAATCGAGTGGATTGCCCACATCGATCAGGATCTTGCCCGCCAGGTGGTCGCGGCCGGCCAGCTCGAGCGCAGCCACAGCCGCATCCCCCTTGGACGCGTTGATCACGACCTCGCCATGAGCCGCAGCATCAGCGAACGTACCCACCTTCGCGCGATTACCGGTGGCTTTGACCCATTCGCCGAGCGATGCACCATAGCCGCGCTTCTCGCCGGTATTGGCCGGATTGCGGGTTCCGAGCACGACATCGTGACTGCGCTCGGCCAGTTTTGCGCCCAGCGTCTGGCCGACTACCCCTGATCCGATAATTCCGATTCGCATGTTACTGCTCCATAGATTGGGTGAGTGTGTGAATCACGCGGTTATGCATGGCGGTTCCCGATGGGTAAAGGCGGCAGAACCGCTCGAACCACCGACGGGTACCAGCCCACCGTGAAAGAAGTAACGGTGACTTTGACCGAGCGGCTGAAAGCCGGCGCCCTGGAATTGGGCTTCGACACTGTGGGGATAGCCGCGGTGTCGGCCAGCCATCATGACGCGTTCTATCGCGAGTGGATCGCGGCAGGGCGCCACGGTGAGATGGAATACCTTGCCCGGGCTGACGCTGTCGAGCGGCGGGTGGATCCGGTTTCGGCGTGGCCAGAACTTCGATCGGCGATCGTGGTCGGACTCAACTATTACATCGAGGATGAGGGTGAGGGCGAGGGGGACGGGAAGGGCTCGAGGGGAAGGGGAGGGAATGGGATAGGCGTCATCGCTCGATATGCGCGCGGGCGGGACTACCACAAAGTCATAAAAGCGAAATTGCTGCGGCTGCTGGGATGGCTGGAGCAGGGGTTGGGGCGAGAGCTGCCAGCGGCGCGCGCATACGTCGACACGGGCCCAGTGCTCGAGCGGGAGCTGGCACAGCGCGCGGGACTCGGCTGGTTCGGTCGCAATACCATGCTGATCGATCCGCGGCGCGGCTCGTATTTCTTTCTGGGCGCGCTGCTGGTCGAGGTCGAGCTGGAATACGACCAGCCATTCGGTGAGGATCGCTGCGGCACCTGCCAGGCCTGCGTCGACGCCTGTCCAACCGGCGCGCTGCTCGGTCGCGATCACAATGGCGCTCCACAAATCGATGCAACGCGCTGCATATCCTACCTCACGATCGAACATCGCGGACCGATTCCGCGTGATCTGCGGCCACTCATCGGCAATCGCATCTTCGGCTGCGATATCTGTCAGGAAGTCTGCCCATGGAATTCACCGAAGTTCGTGCAGATCACCCGCGAGACCGACTTCGCAGCGCGCGACCAGCTGGCCGGTGGCGAGCTGCTCGAGCTAATGGCGCTGGATGAGTCGCAATGGGACGAATTCTCTCATGGCTCGGCGATCCGAAGGGCGAAGCGATCCGGGTTCCTGCGCAATGTTGCGATTGCGCTAGGGAACTGGGGCTCACCGTCAGCGGTGCCAGTGCTGGTGCAAAGCCTCACCGATGCTGAAGCCCTCGTGCGCGGCCACGCCGCCTGGGCACTGGGCCGGATTCCTTCATCGCAATCGCTCGACGCGTTGAGACAACGTCGGCCACTGGAGTCGGACCCCTGGGTGCTCGAGGAGATCGATCTGGCGCTTGCCGGGCGTTCCTCGACAACCCTACGCTGAATTGCTCCACCGAAGTATCGGCGGGCTTGCCAATACCTCGCGTTTTTGCCGGATCCTCTAACGCGTCTCGATCTCCGTCTCGAATCGTCAATTGCCGGAATGGTCTCGGACGCAGAAGCGCGAATTCTGGGGCTCAACAGCAGAGCGCGGCCAGCGTTGCAGCCATTGGCGAGGCTGCTGCTGCGCACCGAATCGATAGCCTCATCAAGAGTCGAAGGATGCAACTCGGAGCAAGGGAACTCGCGCGAGCCGAAGTCCGAATTGAGTCCGGCGCTAAAGTCGGAGCGGCCGCGGCAGAAATTCTGGCGAACATCGACGCCATGGAGCTGGCCATTGAGGAGGCCGCCACGGCCGAACGTTTCACGGTCGGCGAAATCGAGGCAATTCATGCGCGCCTGATGCGGGATGCGTCGAGTCACGCGACAGGCGGACGGATACGGCCCGTGCAGAATTGGATCGGCGGCAACCACTACAACCCGTGCGGCGCCGACTACGTGCCGCCGCCTCCTGAGGTTGTCTCCGAGCTTTTGGACGATCCCTGCGTCGCGATCAATGATGATGTCCTGCCACCGATCGTGCAGGCCGCGCTGGTTCACGCGCAATTCGAAACGATTCACCCGTTCGAGGACGGTAATGGTCGTACCGGCCGGGCGCTGATTCATGTCGTACTTGTGGCGGCGTGGTCTTTCGACATCGTACGTACCGCCAATAAGTGTGATCGTCGCGGGCGCGCGTGATCGCTACATCAACGGCCTTACCACTTTCCGCCAGGACAGCGTCGAATCATGGATCGAGTACTTTGCCGAGGTAGCTGGCCGCGCCGCGCAACTGGCTTCGCGGTATGTCACGGCTGTCGATCAACTGGTCGAAACCTGGCGTGCCCGGCTGGCTGCAACTCCAAATGCGCCTCGTGCCGATGCGGCGGCCTGGGCGATCATCGACCTGCTGCCGGGATTTCCGACAATAAGCGGACCAGTCGCGACTCTGAATGAGCACGACATTTCAATGGCTGCCGTTGAATTTCAATTTCGATTTCGATTGAATTTCGTCTTAAATTCTTTACAAATCGGTATGCGTCGGTCTTGCCCTCGTGGGAGAGACCGCGGTACTCTGCATGAGCCCCCAATCCCACGGAGTTCCGCGATGAAGGTCTTCTCAGCGGTCATCTTCGGCCTTGCCCTGGTTGCATCGGCCGCGGCTACAGAGGCGCAATCCAGCCGCGTCCTCGGCTTTGCCCGGGACCCGCACTATTTCGGCGGCAAAGTCGCCTTCTCGTTCCGCGGCAACATCTGGCAGGTGAACGAGGACGGCTCGAACCCGCGCCAGCTCACACACATGGATGCGCGCGACGTGAAGCCGCGGTTCTCACCGGACGGCCAGTGGATCGCGTTCACCAGCAGCCGCGGCGGGAATCCGGACGTCTACATCATGCCCTCCGCGGGTGGCGAGCCAAGGCGGCTGACCTGGCACAGCGGCAACGACGAGGTGCTCTACTGGACGCCGGATGGCAAACGCATCCTGTTCGCATCGGCGCGCGGACCGATGGCCTGGGACAGCCCGCTCTATACGGTTGGCCTCGACGGGGCGCTGCCGGTCGCCCTGGAAACCGGTTCGGGTACAGCCGGCATGTTTTCACCGGACGGTTCGATGCTCGCATTCAACCGCACACGCTATCCGGATCCGAAGCGGCACTATCGCGGCAGCAACAACGCCGATGTCTGGATCATGAACGTGAGTCAGAAGACGTTCACGCAGCTCACGGATCCGAAGCTCGAGGATTACAAGACCGCGGTGCACGATGCCAATCCGATGTTTGGCGCGGACGGCATGGTGTACTACCAGTCCGAGCGTGACGGCATCTTCAACATCTGGAAAGTGAATCCAAAAGGGGGCGCAGCCACGCAGGTGACTCGGCACTCCCGCGGGGGCGTGCGCTTCCCGGCCATCAGTCCGGATGGCAAGACCATCACGTACTCGAACGAGTTCGACCTCTGGGTTTTGCCGGTCGACCGCGGCCAGCCGAAACGATTGGCGATCGACATCGGTTACGTCGTCGATCGCAACCTTTCGGAGACCGTTACCACGGAAAACACGGCGGGCTCGTTTTCGCCATCTCCGAGCGGCGCCTATATGGCCGTCGATTTCCGGGGCGAGATCTTCATTGTGCCAACCGAAGACGGCGTCGGCGAAAAGCGGCGCATTACGGACTCGGCGTGGCGCCAGGGCAGTGCGCTCTATTCACCCGATGGCCGCTACCTCGCTTTTTTGTCCGATGAATCCAAGGACGAAGAGGTCTGGCTCTTCGATCTGCGATCGAACGAGAAGCGCAAGCTGACTACGCAGGCATCCAAGAAGAACCTGCTGCAATGGTCGCCTGACTCGAAGCAGATCTATTTCACATCCGGCATCAGTTTGTTTGCGATCGACGTAACGGGCGGGCGTACGATCGAGATTGCGAAGAATCAAGCCGGTGGATACGTGCTGAACGACGTATCGGCCGATGGCCGCTGGCTGGTATTGAGCCGTCGCGACGACTATCAGAACGGTGAGGTCGTCGTCTACGACGCGTCAGCGAGGCGTGAACACAACGTGACAGCGCATCCGGCGCGCGAAACCAACGGCATGCTGACGCCGGATGGCAAAACCGCGGTCTTCGTCTCGAATCGCGATGCCGGTGTGAATCACCTGTTCGCGGTTCAACTGGCTGAACCGACCGAAGACCCCGACGATCCATTGGTAAAGGAGCGACGCCAGCCGGCGGCAACGGCCGGTGGACGTGGCGGTCGAGGCGCGGGCGCGGGCGAGGGCGCGGGCGCAGCCGGGGGCGGGGGCGGGGGCGGGGATAACCCGCCGGCAGCGATGAACGTCGAGATCGATCTACGCGACATCGGGCGGCGGGCTGTGCAGCTGACGCGTGGAACTGATGCCGTTTCGAGTCCCTTCATGGCGCCGGATGGACGCACGATCTATTTCGTGGCCGGTGGTGGCGCGGCGGCGGGAGGCGGGCGTGGACGGGGCGGTGGTGCGCCTGCAGCCGGCGCACCTGCGGCCGGGGCCGCTGGTCCTGCACTCTGGGCCGTCAATATCGATGGCACGGATCGGCGGCGCATTGCGGATGGCGCATTTCAGGGGATGGAGCTGACCGCGGACGGACGCACGCTTTTCTTCCGGGAAAACAACGGCATCTCGAAAATGCCGCTGGCCAGCCGCACCAAGACGCCGGTGCGCTTCGCCCTCACGTTCGCCGTAGACAAGCGTGAAGAGTGGCGCGAGATGTTTGACGAGTTCTATCGCCACTGGAAATACAGCTACGTCGAAGAAGACATGCATGGCTTCGACTGGGCAGCGATCAAGCGGCGTTACGAACCACTGGTCGATAAGATCGGCCAGACCGACGACTTCTACATGCTGGCGTCCGAGATGCTGAATGAGCTCAACTCGAGCCACTCTGGCATAACCGCGCCGGCGGATCCCGACGATGAGAACGCCGGTGGTGGCGGACGCGGTGGACGTGGTGGTGGTGGCGGAGGCGCAGCGGTGATTCGACCGAACCAGACGCAGTTCACCGGCCTCGAGCTGAAGCTCGAAGGACGCAATCTCAGGATCACACACATCTACAAGGACGGCCCGGCCGACAAGCCGTGGCTCAACGTAAAGCCTGGTGACTATGTCCTAGCCATCAACGGCACCAAGGTCGGCGCCACCGACAACTACTGGAAGCTGCTGACCGGAATTCTCAATGAGTGGGTGACCGTGTCCGTGGCGAGTGCACCGGATGCTGCGCCGCGCGATTTGCGGATTCGCACGGTCTCATCGCTTTCCAACATCAAGTACAACGATTGGGTGGCGCGGAATCGCCAGTTCGTGGACAGCGTTTCCGGTGGCAAGATCGCGTACTTTCACATGCGATCGATGAATCAGCAGGTGCTGGATCAATTGACGCAGGAGATCGACCAGTACTTCTACAAGCAGGGCATGATCCTCGACGTGCGCTACAACGGCGGCGGCAACATCGACATGCAGCTGATGGATGTCCTGTTGCGCAAACCGTACGAGTACACCTGGACCAAGACCGGATCGCCGGTCTGGGGGCGCCGCCCGCAGCAGCTCATCGCGGGTCCACAGGTCATGATGACCAACTACCGATCGAATTCGAATGCCGAGATGGTGCCGCACGCATTCAAGGAGCTCAAACTCGGACCGGTCGTGGGAACGCCAACCAACGGGGCGGTTGTATCGGCACCCAACTATCCGCTGCTGGATGGCGGCAGCGTGCGCATCCCGGGCACGCGCGTGGTCAGCTACGATCCGACCAAGCCGAACAACTTCGGCTACAACCTCGAGAATTACGGCGTGCCGCCCAACATCTTCGTGCGGAGTTCACCGCAGGATGAGCTGCGCGGACTCGATCGCGAGTTGCTGGTGGCTGTGCAGGAAGCGTTGCGCCTGTTGGCCAACGGCAAATGGCAGAATGTGACAACGCAGTAGGCGGACCACCACCCCGTCCTCCCGTTATGGCCGGTCCAGCCATGAGTCGCACCGCCTGGCTTTTCTGGCCAGCGCCACATTAACGCGGGAGACAGTCGAATCCGAGGTGTTCAGGTAACGTGCGACATCGATGGGTCGATGACCCGCACGCAGCGCACGTTCGATGATCGCTTGGCGAAGTGCAATCAACGGCCGTGTACGCAGGCCCACGCGCAACGCGTCGAGCGAGATGGTAGGCGCCAACTCGGCCAGCGCAATAATGACAACATCCCGAAGGTCGGGCCGGTAACTCCGTTTGGCGAGCCGTTTCACGCCAAAGTTCTCGAGCCAGTACTCGTCGCCAGCGGTTACGCCAGGCGCGTACGGTCGAGGATCGCTGGGCGCGAGTTTCTTGCACGCGTCGTACCATACGTAGAAATCCGCGTAGTCCTGCTGCGGAGTCCGGTCAGGCAATCCGGAAGCAAACAGATCGTTTACGGCATACAACGCGCTGATACGTTTCTCGCTGGGTGAGGCTGAGAGATAAGCACGGTGCGATGACCACTCGTAGTCGCACGCGTCCGCGCACATCAGCGCTTCGACTGGATTGCGATGCGTGTACAGGATAGCGTTGCGCAGGTGTGACTCTTCAATGCTCGGTGTGTCAAAGTAGCGATAGCCCATCACGTAACCGGTGCGCTTGACGGCGCGGTGCACGGCGTAAGCGGTTCGCTGACAGACGGGGTGCATGAGCTGCGACAATGGTGCCTCGCCTTGTCGAAGCACGAGATGGATGTGATTGGTCATGACAGCAAACGCGTGGAGCACAGCATCGGTCTGTTTGAGGCCGAGCGCGATGATCTCGACGATTTCGGTACGCAGCTCATCCGGCCAGAACTCGCCGTTGTGCGAGCGAGCTGTTATGTGAAACGCGCAGCCGGGCAGATAAGACCGTTTCCGTCGTGGCATGCCCTATCATGCCTTGGCCTCGAGGGCACTCCCATAGCCAGATCGGCCTGGTTGGGACGATGGGGTGGTGGTCCGCCTACCGGCCCACGCGGAACCGCTCGATCAGCGGGACACCGCGCTCGAAATCGTAGTACGTCATCTGCTGCAGGTCGATGAGCGCTTCCTGATAGCCCAGGTAGGCCTCGAGCCGGTTCTCCGCCGTGTCCGACTCCCGCTCGATGGTCTGTAGCACGTCCACCAGCGTGACCTCGCCGTTGCCGTAGCGCGCCAATGTGGTTGCGGTGATCTGCTGCGCGCGCGACAGGTTGCTTTGCATGTTCAGCGCGCGTTGCTGGAACTCCTTCAGATTGAGCAGCTCGTTGCGCACGTTGGTGGCGATCTCCTCGCGCGTTTGCTGAATCGAGAGATCGGTGCGCTGTAGCGAGTACTGATCGGCACGGATGCGATGCTTGCGCTCACCCCAGTCCCAGAGTGGGACTTGCGCATCGACATTGATCGTGTAGCTGTTGCGTGGGCGGGTCCAAAGGTTCTCGAAGCGCGGATCCTGTACCTCGCGCCCATAGGTCAATTCGAGGTTCACGCGGAACGAGTCATTGCCCCTGGTTTGCGCCAGTCGGATCTCGTTTTCACGCCGATTGATCGCCAGCTCGCGCATGCGCGGGGCGAGTGAGACGGCAAATTCGATGGCGCGCGCCTCATCGATCGTGATCGGCTGCAGGTCGAGCACCGGAGTCAGTGCGATGGAATCGCCTGTGGTCAATCGCAGGTTCTGCTTGAGCCGCGCGATCTGCAGGCGCAGGCTGCTGCTCGCACTCTGCTGGTCCTCGCGAGCATTGGCCAGCGCGACCTGGATTTGCTCCAGCTCGATCGCGCGCGTCGAGTCGGCCGCGACGATCTGCCCGGCCGCGGCCACCGCGGCCTCGAGGTTCTGCAGCCGCTGCGTCGCCAGTACGCGCTGATAGGCGGATTCGAAGAGCTCGAAATACTGCTCGGCCAGGTCGTTCACCATTTCGACGATGTCACCCTGGAATTCCAGTTCTGAGCTCTCCAGCTCGAGCTGCGCCTGTTCCAGGTCGTTCTTCATGCGATTGGGCTGGAAGAGCGGCTGTTCGTAGGCGACGAAGTAGCGATTGTAGAACTGCGCGTCTCGCTCATCACCGTCCAGCTGCGAGTACCGGTAGATCTTGTTGTTGAGCGAGAGTGCGCCACCGGTTGGATAGCCGAACAGGATGACCGGCTGACGGATCGACAGATCCGCTTCCCAGCGCCGCGTGTTCTCGTGGATCAACTCGTTCCGCTGCAGCGTCGAGTTCCATTTGTAGTCGGAGATAGCCTCCAGCTCCGGCGCGGCCAGAGTCAAATCGACCCGGGATTTCAGGCCGGCCCGCTCCGCTTGAAGCAGGGCGCGGGTGCGATCGATATCGAGCAGCAGCTGCCGGACGCGATAGCTGTCCTTGAGAGCCAGCTCGACCATGCGATCCAGCGTCAGTTCGATCGGAGCCGGTTGCTGCGCCGTCAAGGGCGCGGTCAGGGTGAACGCCGTCAGCGCAAAAAAAGCGAGCCGCCACGCGGCGCCTGGAGCGTTGCGTACATCCGTCATCATTCTCTCCTGAATTAGTGCATTCATCCCAGTCTAGCGGAGATGTCGCAATCGGGAAACCATTTTGCCGGTCCTTGAATGACAATTCGCAGTTGTTGGGATTTCCGGTGGGCGATGAGGGTGGCGTAGGCGGGCGCGTCGGCGGTTACCACCTACGCCAACGCCCGCTGCACGGCTGGCGCCGTCTCAGTACCCATCAATTCGATTGCGTGCATGACTTTGTCGTGCGGCATGGTGCCAACCGCGAGCTGGCAAGAAAGCGCTGGTTGTGAAACGGCTCGTACTGAACAGGATCTTGTCGACGACTTCCCCAACAACGACGCCGGCGCAATTAAGCTGCATTGAGGGTCGGCTGCAATGCGGATCGCGGATCGCGGATCGCGGATGCCAGTCAGTTGCGCAGGCGAGGGCAACCCGTAAGCCTTCGCGATCCGCGATCCGCGATCCGCGATCCGCATGCAAAGCGTCCATTAGGCGATAGCCTGCGACAATTGCACCTGACACGGTCTGTTTGAAGGGTGGGGTACGCCTTTTGAATGGTGTGTACGCATTGGTACCGACCTCTCAAGATCGGAGGGATCCAATGCGATCCAATCCACCCAGCTTTATCACACGGGGAGTAAGCGCTTTCGCGCTATCGCTCTTTGTTGTTTCCGCTCTGTCCGCACAGGCTCGTCTGGCCCTGCCCGAGGGTAGTGTCATCATTGTAAGGACCACGAGTCCACTCCAATCCGCCACGATGAAGGCAAATCAGACCTTCGAAACGGTCGTGGCCGACACCATAACAATCGACAATTACACGGTGATTCCAGCGGGAAGCCGGATCCGCGGAGTTGTGACCTTCGTGCAGCCCGCGGACCGTCAGCGATCGGGTGTGATCGAGGTAAACTTTGACCGTCTGACTCTTGCCGGCGGAACGAGCTTCACGATCGACGGCAAGCTGACGAGTACAAACGCAGAGGAACGCCGGCAAATCGATTCCGATCCAGGCACGCGAGTCGTACTGGTTGGCGGACGTGGCGGCATTGGTGCGGCGATCGCCGGTGCGGGCGCTGAAAACAGCCCCGTGTCCGCAATTCTCGTTGCACTCGGCAGCAAACTTTCGGAAGCGCGTAATGTGAGCGTGCCCTCGGGCACCGCACTGGCCGTGCAACTCGAGCAGCGCTTGGTGCTGAGCGGGCGAGGCCGGATCCGGTCGCCTGACGGGTCCACGATCTACACCGCGGCCGATCGCATACGGGCCGCACAGCAGGCACTGGCCGCGCAGAATTACTATCGTGGTGCCGTCAACGGTCAGCTGAACGAAGCGACGCAACGTGCACTGTTCGAGTTCCAGATCGACAAGGGCATCACCGCAACCGGCAACCTGGATGGTCGAACTGCGCAAGCGTTGGGCATATCGGCGGCCGCGAATGCGGGAACTGGCGGGAGTACCGCCGCCGTGATGTCTGCAGCCAATGCATCCCAGCTGCGTCGTAATGCGCAGTCGCTGGCCGGCCGCTATCGCCAGGATCTCGCGATATCGACCACTGGCAGCATGGACGCGCGGCGCAGATACAGTGAAGCCGAAGTCGAGTTGTGGTTCGCACTGTCGGCCTTTGCCGACAACGCATCACTCTACGAGCAACTCGTGCGCGTTGCCGGAAACGCCGAAGGCTCGGTCACTGCAGGACGCGCGCTGATTGCGGCCGCGCGCCGAGTTGACGCCGCGTTCCAACGCGCACGTCCAACCGCAGCCGTTCAGAACGGGTGGTCATCCTTGCGCACACCGCTCGTGCAACTCGACGCCGCATACAGGTAGCGATAGCGGAGGCCGGGGCGGTTAACGGCGGCGTGGGCGGTGGCGATGGCGGAGGCGGGATCGTTGCCGGTTAGCGGTGGCGGAGGCGGGTGCGGTGGCGGTCGAGGGCGGTTGGAGGCTTCGTTGTTCCGACCGCCTCGGCGCCTTC
>JBBDWZ010000173.1:0-19130 GCA_040902615.1 Gemmatimonadota bacterium
GTTGAATATATGCTCAATCGCCATGGCTGGAGCCCGTATTTCGTAGTCGTAGTCGTAGGCGTAGTCGTTCTCGTCCGTTAATTCGTTACTTCACGCCTTATTACTCAGGTAGTCTTCCGCTTGCCGGCGATGGCGCCACCTGCCGCGCCGCCCATCGACCAGTTGCCATCGAACTTGTTGTGGTCATCCTCGAAGGTCAGCGCGATGCTGAGTTCGCCATCCGGAATCACCGCCGTGATCGTCATTACCTTGCCCTCGACCTTGACCGCCGTGATTGGAATCTCACCCATCATGTCGGTCATGATCTTGCCCTTCAGCACGTCGTCCTGCTTGAAGATGCTGATCACGCCCACACTCTGTTGACCATCGACCGTGGTCGAATACTCGTAGTCACCGATCGCATTGAACGCCTTCGGCGTTGGGGCCGGCGTCTGCGCCTGGACGGCGCTCGTGCTCAACAGGCCGAACAGCGCCGCGAGCAAAAATGTGGGTACCGAAAGTTTGCGCTTCATCGCAGGGGTCTCCAGTTGTGGACGGGGGGTGCGAGGTCAAAGCTGTACGAACGGCCTTCCCGTTTCAAGTCTACGGGGAGGAAAGACACATTGTTTCCGATTTTGGATTTTCACGGTGCGGATCTCGGGTGATCCCCCTGAGCCCTCTTGCATTGCTGCGGTGTCGTCACATCGCCGATGACGCGGTGCTGGCAGGTTGGGAATGGGGATTCTAGCACTGAGCGGCTGGGGCGCGTTGTGGCAGAGCTTAAGACTTCGCGCTAGCAGATGGGGAATGGATCACTGCATTGAGCGGCTGGGCGGGTTGTGGCAGAGATGAAGACGCTGAGCTGGCAGATGGGGAATTCGGAATAGGGAATAAGGAATTGGGAATACGGATTCACGATCGCGTCCCCGCCATCGACCGGTTTCCCGTCCTTATTCCCTATTCCCCATTCCTTATTCCCAATTCCCGGCCGGCCACCAGCGATCCACTGAAGGCGGGGAAGCCACTCGCCAGCACCGAATTCCCAACTCCAAGCCTCACCAGCACCCACCCATCAAAAGTGCCATCGCAGACCCCCATTGAAGAGGCGTCCTTCTCTTGGTGCCCAGGCTTCGACGGTCCACTGGCCGTAGGCGCCTCGGGCCGGCCGGACGAACGGCTGGTAATCCGTCAAACGCACGTCGGTCAGATTCTCGAGGTTCAGGAACACTCTCGCGCGGCCAATTCTCCGCTCGAACAGCAGTCCCAGAATGAGGTACGGTGCACTGGAGTCGCGGAACGGATTGTCTTCGAGTGCCTGCCGGCCGACGTAGTACAACTCGATCGACGCGCGGCCGCGCTCTTCTGATTCCAATGAAGCGACCAGTCCAGCTGAATGCCGGGGTGTGAGCGGCACGGTTACTCGCTGGCCATCGGCGTCCGCTTCAGTCGAATGCAGGTAGGCATGCGACACGGTCAGGTGCAACGGCTCGCGCAGGAATCGCAGGAGAAACTCGGTGCCGCGCGTGCGCGTGGCCGCCGCGCGATTGAAAAGCTCGGCCGTGCCGCCACTTACTGCGCGAACGCCCAATGCATCGCGAATCCGCGATGTAAAAACGGTTCCATTGATTTCCAGGCCGTAGCCAAACCAACTCAGGTCCGCGGAGGCTGTCGTCGCGCGTTCGGCCACCAGGTCCTGCAAGGGCAACACGTGAGCGAGCCCGACTTCCTCGGTTTCATCAGTGAAGGGTGATGGCGGGAAATAGCCGGTCCCGGTCGAAATTCGCAGGGTCCATTGTGCCAGCGGCCGCACCAGCGCGGATGCGCGCGGACTCAGGAAGGTTCCATACTCGCTGTGATGATCCAACCGCGCGCTGAGTGCCACGGTGAGCCAGTCGGCGGCGCGCAGTTCGTCCTGCACAAATGCAGATGGGACCGTATGGTCGTACTCGAAAGCGGGCAACTCTCGCGCCCGGTACCGCTCGAGGCCGAGCGCAGCGCCCACCACCCAATCGTTTCGCCCGGCGCTGCCACGCAAAGACGCCTCGCCGAACGCTGTTGTATGGGAGTCCTCCTGCCTCGAGCCCTCGTAAACGTGAGCGTGTCGCGTACTGCTCAGGGCCGTTCGCGCATCCAGCATGAGTGCATCGCTCAGGAAGTGCCGAAATGTGCCGGCACCGTCGTAGTGCCTCGTGTCCAATTCCCGCCGAATACCCAGCCCGGCGGCGCTACCACCACCCGCGCGCGTCTCCAGTACGGTGCCCGCGGTAAGGGTGCCCGCGTCGCCTGATTCGCTCCGCCAGAACAAACGACCGCGGCTGGTGACTCGCCTGTGCCGCGGGATATCGATCCAGTCGTCATCGTCGACATCGATACGGTTCTGCGAATGGATTCCGCCGAGAAACGTGTAACCCCAGCGTTCCGCGATCGAATCGGCCAGCCAGACCAGTGCGTCCACGCCACCACGAGTCGTCGCATTCAGCAGCAGTTCACGATCGTCCGCCTGTGGCCTGCGTGGGACCAGGTTCACTACACCGCCGAGCGCGGACGCGCCGTACAACGCGGAGGCCGCGCCTTTGATCACTTCAACCTGCTGCAGGTCCATGGGCGGCACCTGCAACAAACCCAAAGAACCGGTCTGGCCGCCGTACAACGGCAGACCGTCTACCAGCAGCTGCGTATACTTTCCACGCAATCCCTGTATCCGCACATTGGCACCGCCCAGCGATGGCGCAGTCTCCTGCACGCGCAATCCGGATGTTTCATTCAACAGCATTGCGATGCTGCCCGGCGTCATGAGCAGCTTCTCTTCGATCTCCTCGCGGGTTACCACCTCGACTCGCAGTGGTTCTTCTTCGATACGTCGCTCACCACGTGTGAGCGAAACAACGATCGCTTCCTGTTCGACTGCACTCTCCTGCAATTCGATGGCGACCAGCGTATCGCTCTGCAGTACGAGCGTTGTGTCGGCCTCGGCAAAGCCGATGCGCTCGACCCGGATCTCGATCCGGCCGCCAACCATCTGGGCTTGTGCGCGACCCGAAGAATCGGAAAGCACGGTCCTGCCGTTGACGCGCACGGTTGCGTTGCCTACCGGCGTGCCGGCCGCGCGCAGTTCAACCGTCAGAGTAAAACGCGTCTGTGCAGTGAGTGCGATGGGAGTAAAAAGGAAAAACAGCAGGACGAGAATCTTCATCAAGGCGTTGGCAAGGCGACCAGGATCGCGGTGGCAACCAGCACCAGCAACGCGAGGACGACTTCCCCCGAGGCTGAGCGTTGTAGCTGGTTGGTGGCTGCCTCGGTGCCCAACCGCGGCTTGATGCGCTTCCAGTTGTACGCACCACCGATCGCGACACCCGCAACGGCGACCAGCTTGAGCAGCAGCATGCGGCCGTATGGCGTCGTCCATAGGTCGGACAGAGGACCCAGGTGTGACAACGCACTTATGCCGCCGGTGATGATAGCGATAGTCGCGACGCCCAGCGCCAGCGGCGAGAAGGTTCGGACCAGCGTGCCCAGCTCTCCGTACGTGCGCAGTCGCACGGCAGTAGGCACGCCAACCAGAACGATGTAGATCAGCGTCCCAATCCAGGCGGACACCGCCATGATGTGCACGGCGTCATTCGCAACGTTAATGATCTGCATCTGCTCAACACCGGCGGCGTGGCCGGAAAACGAGATGCCGAACGCCACCATCACGGATGCTGCGGCCGCCAGCCGCCAGGCGCCGACTGCTCCCGGTGCCGCCGCGAAAGCGGCCAGCAGATACCCGCTGCCGCCCAGCAATTGAAGCACCCAGCCGCGCCCCCAGGACGTCTCCCGGAGGACAAAAGAGAGAAAGCCAGGTGCTGCCCCCGGACCTGACAACGACTCGAGCTGAATGAACAATCGCGGGGCGGACAGCAACAGGGATGCAGCCGCCGCAAACAAGGCGACGCGGCGCGCGGCGAGTGAAACCGCAGTCCAGTATTCCGCTAGATATGGACCGGCGTGACGGCCCACCAGCATCTGGATGACGACACCACCGACCAGTAGCACCGCAAAAAGAAAGTTCAGCCAGCGCACAGCAACCGCGAGCGGTTGCTGATTCACATCGGCGACTTCAGTTAGCACGACTGGTCTTCCACCGTCGCCGGCCAGCTGGGGCATAGTCGGAACCGTCGCGGGCGGCGAGACACCGGTCACGACGAAATCGTAATTGCCGGTCACGGCATGACCATCAGCTCCGGCAGTGCGCCACAGCACGACGTAGTTGCCATTCAGAAGCGGTTGCGAAAGTCTCAGCTCAACTGCGCGGCCCAGCGTGTCAGTGGGAACGATTTCCCCGCGGATCGTGTCACCGGTTGCAGTCACGACCATGACCGAAGTGAAGCGCAGCTCGATTCGCAGTGTAAACGTGAGATGCACGCTGGATACAGCGGTGCGGAGCGTGTCGCCACGTGAAGGGTTGGACGATGCCAGACCCAGATGCGCGGCCATCGCTCCGGGCACGAGCAGTCCCAGCAGCAGCGCAAACCGTGCGACGTGTTTTTGATTGCGGTTCAAAACTCCGGTGCCTTCGAATGTCGGGACTACGGACGTTCAGCGGGTGACGTCGACCTGTCCACGCAACCAGGTTTGCGGGCCGAAGCTGGGCTGGCCCAGCAGCCCGGCATCCACGGTCAATGTGCCGTCCAGCCGATAGGTCAGGGCCGATCGGGTCAGTAGCCGGGTGGCGACGTCAGCCAGGCCCGGAATGTCTGAAAAGCGGATGGAAATGTCGAGCGGGATGATGGTATCCTGGTTGGCGATCAGGGGCACACCCATCGGAAAATCGACTGCGGCTGCCCGAGTATCCTCGAGAAAGAGGTTGCCGCGCAGGGCTGCCAGCGTGAGGCCCAGGCCATTCGGATTCTCCACACGGGCCCAGATCCGAATGGCTGCTCCGCCCATGGGACTCTGGAGCGACGGACCAACCAGACGAAGCTCGGCCTGGCGTCCGCTTGCCACCGTGAAGCGCGGAGGCTGGATCACGTTTGACAGTGTGGCGCAACTGGTGAGCAGCACGCTTGCACTCAGTATGGCCACGCTCGAGAATCTCATGGCCGTCGGTCGTTGCCAGATTCGGACCGCGGCAGGATCGACCCATTTCGGCCCGTTTTCGGTTACCAGGAGGGCCACCCTTCGATAAATTGCAAGTAGCAGTTCGGGGATTTTTCGCGCCGGCGCATGGACGAAAAATCCCCGTTGCTTTTGGCGCCACGGGAGCCAATCATCTGATTACGGAGCCGGGCGGTCGCGGCCGGCCACTCCGCAACCTCGCAGGCATTAACGCTTGAAAGGGAGAGCACCATGCGCACAACCGGCACGGTCAAGTGGTTCAACGACACAAAGGGCTATGGATTCATCACAGCGGAGAACACGGACGGCGAGTTCTACGTCCATCATTCCAGAATCCAGGGTCGCGGATTCCACACACTGACCCCCGGTGAGAAGGTCGAATTCGACCTCGTCGAAAAGGAATCGGGTCATGCAGCGGAGAATGTCGTCCGTTTAAGTTGATTGACTGCTGACACGAATGAAAAGGGGCGCCCGATTGAAAGGGCGCCCCTTTTTATTGGCTGGCGTCGCCTGCGCTAGAGGTCACCGCTGGACGGTGACTTGTGGCGATACGTGATCCGTCCGCGCGACAGATCGTATGGCGAAAGCTCGAGCGTTACCCGATCACCAACCAGCACACGGATCTTGAACTTCGACATCTTGCCGGCGGCATAGGCCAGCACCGTGTGGCCGTTCTCGAGCAGAACTCGAAAATTGCGGTCCGGAAGTACTTCCGTGACCACACCCTCCATTTCGATTCCGCCCTGCTTCGCCATTCAGCAAACCTCCAGCTCTCGAGCCGGTTGCTTTAGCTAGCGAGAAGCTAATGCCGGCTGGCCGGAGGGGCCATTAACTACCAGTTACCACCCCGCCCGCCGCCACCACCACCGCCATTCGGACCGGCTGGTTGTGGATCCAGACGCACGACGTTCTGCGCCTTGAGTCCCTTTGGCTCCTCGATCACGTCGAATTCAACGCGTTCGCCTTCATATAGCATTTTGAAGCCGCCGCCCTGAATCGAAGCGTGATGCACGAATACATCGGGGCCGCTCTCAGGCGTGATGAAGCCGTACCCCTTTTCCTTGCTGAACCACTTGACTGTGCCTGTTGTGCGTGTCGCCATGTCAGTGTCCTCGTGTGTCGGCGTGTCTGCCGTGGAAGCCCGTCGCCCGACCGACGGGCCGGGCTGGAATTATCGCATTTTTCAGACCTGCCGCGCTCCGCGCAAGGGTGCTGGCCTGGGCGCGAAGTGCGAGGTGGCACGTGCCCTGCGCCGTCGGCACGCCTCGGTTCCCGGGACGGGTGGGGGAAAATGAAGTCCGAATCGCATCAAAGCCTTTCGCTTTGGCTGGCCACTGCAAAAATGCCGGAGTATCCCAGGCTGGAAAGGGATGAGATCGCCGACGTTTGCGTGGTCGGGGCGGGCATCGCCGGGATGACGGCTGCCTACCTGTTGTCCAGGTCGGGGCAGCGCGTGGTCGTCCTGGATGATGGTTTGATCGGGAATGGGGAGACTGGCCGGACCACTGCCCACATCACGGCCGCGCTGGATGACCGCTATTGGCGCATCGAGGAGATGCATGGCCTGGAGGGCGCCCGACTGGCCGCCGAGAGTCACCTCGCTGCGATCCATCGGGCCGAAGCCATCGTGCGGGAAGAGAAGATCGAATGCGATTTCTCGCGGGTCGATGGCTATCTCTTCGCGCCTGAGCAACGGAGCCAGGATGATCACCGGGTACGAATGGAGAAAGAGCTGCCGGCCGCGCATCGCGCGGGACTCACCGACATTCGGCTGGTGACCCGCATTCCGTTCGAGTTCCGGGACTCTGGCCTGGCGTTGCACTTCCCCCGACAGGCGCAATTCCACCCGTTGAAGTTCCTGGCCGGGCTCGCCCGCGCAATCGAGCGCGACGGCGGCAAGATCTACAACCGCACGCACGTCGAGGGGGTGGAAGGCGGTTCACCGGCCAAGGTCAAAATCGATGGCGGCAGCACGGTGGTAGCCAATGCGGTTCTGGTCTGCACCAACGCATCCATCAGCGATTACGTGGTCACGCACGCCAAGCAGGCGCCGTATCGCACCTTCGTGGTAGCCGGCCGCATCCCGCGCGGCAGTGTGCCGGCCGCACTCTACTGGGATGATGACGATCCCTACCACTATGTGCGCACGCAACCGGCCGAGAACGCGTTGTACGATTATCTCATCGTCGGTGGTGAGGACCATAAGACCGGTCACGAGGACGATGCCGAGGTGCGTTTCGCCGCGCTGGAATCATGGTCCCGCGCACACTTCCCGATGGTCGAAAGCTTCGACTATCACTGGTCCGGCCAGGTACTCGAGCCTTTCGACTACCTCTCCTTTACCGGTCGCAATCCCGATGGTGCGGAAAACGTCTACCTGCACAGTGGCGATTCCGGCAACGGTATTACGCACGGCATCATGGGCGCGGTTTTGCTCGCTGACCTGGTGCTGGGGCGCGAGAGCATGTGGGCTTCGCTCTATGATCCCAAGCGGATTTCACTGAAGTCGGCGCCCGAGTTCATCAAGGAGAACGTCGATGTAGCAGTTCAGTTCAAGGACTACGTCCGGCCCGGTGACGCGGCGAACGCCGCAGAGATTCCACTGGGCGAAGGCCGCGTGCTGCTCAAGGACGGCAAACGCATCGCGGCATTCCGCGACGATGAAGGCGTGCTGCACGAACGATCGGCAGTATGCACGCATTTGAAGTGCATTGTTCACTGGAACTCTCTCGAGAAATCCTGGGACTGCCCCTGCCACGGGTCGCGTTTTTCGCCGGTTGGCATCGTGTTGAATGGCCCGGCGATTTCGCCGCTCGAGGAGATTACCTGAAGAAGCATTCCGTGTGGCGGGTCTGGGCCGACGTCTTTACATTCGACGTAACTCCGCACAGGCATTACTCGTCGGTAGATGTACCGACTGATCGACCGGTTTATCCTGAAAGGATACGATGACCGACGTTGACGTCGCCAACGGGTTCGCGTCGCGCTCACACGGGAGAGGGAATGGATGACCAGCACCCTGATTTCGGCCTGACGCTCCGCTCCGGACCGCCGCCCACACCGGCCACCGGAGCCTGGGCGAATCTGGCCCACGTAGCTCGTCACCCGGATGACACGGTCGCAAACGCGGACGAGTTGGCGCGCGCGATCAACTCGAGCGCACACGCCTACCAGATCGGCCACCGGATTTACGCGGTAATCAAGCACGCCGTTGAAGAGTCGCCGGCCACCGCCGACCTCGCCCATAGAGAACATGACCGCGCTTCTCGTCTGATCGTCGGGCTCAAGCCGGATGTGCTGACCACGGCAATCGCCAGCCAGCCCGATTTCGGCGATCGCATGCGAACCCTGTCTGGCGCTGTGAACATTGTCACACCGGCCGCGGTGCGCGCGCTCGCCCTGGCCGCAGCGCCCGCGTACCAGCAGCCGGCCTCGGCGGTTCTCACTGGCCTGCTGCGCAAGCTCGAGATGGAAGTCGCCACCTTCAACGATGCCGCGCGCACGCAAGCCGACACCGCGTTCCGCAATCTGGTTCATCAGCTGATTCGGGCCTGGTCATCCGCGAACGTGGAAACGACCGCGAGTGCATACGATCACATGTTTCAAGACCAGGATGAGCTCGACCCGGACACCGATGTCACGCCGGAACCCGAGCGCGTGGTCTCCCTCGCGCTGGAGACCGGTGCGGTCGGCAGCGTGTTGTGGACCGCAGTCGCGGCTTTGTCGGAAGGCGAGGACCTCCGACGGCTGATCGGTATGCTCAAGGATGCGCCGAAGGACAGCCGCGCCGCCGAAATGATCGCGCAGCAATTTGCCAATCCGCAGCGACTCACACAGCTGCTGCGTGAGGACCCGGTGGACTTCGAGGTGGTCGATGCGCTTTTGCAGCCGATGAAGCTCGCCGCGGGTGAAACTCTGCTCAACGAGCTGATTCGCTCCAACCAGCGCGCGGTTCGACGCGGAATCATCGAGCGTGTGGCCACGCTCGGGCCCGGGCTGGAGCCGATGATCATCGAGCGTCTCAAGGATGAACGCTGGTTCGTCCTGCGGAACATGCTGCACGTCATGAACGAATCGGGCAGCCCCACAACGCGCGTGCCGGTTGCCGAGTATCAGACACACGCCGACCCGCGAGTCCGGCGGGAAGCGATGCAGCTCCAGTTCAAGGACCCGATCGCGCGCGACCGCGCCCTGGCTACTGCCTTCAAGGAAAGCGATCCCGCGTTGCTGCGAGTGGCGCTCAAGGCCGCGCGCGGCGGGCTCCCGGACGCCGCAGTGCCGATTCTGGCCAAGCGCATCCTCGAATCGGATTTCCCGCCCGAGTTCAGGATTCCTGCGATCCAGTTGTTGGGCCGGTCGAAATCGCTGCTCGCGCTCGACTCGGTGCTCAAATACGTGTCGGGAGGAACCACCATGCTGGGCAAGCCGAAGCTCGCGGCCAAGACGCCGGAAATGGTCGCCGCGCTGAAAGGTCTGTCCCGAACCTGGTCGAACGAGCGCCGGGCCAAGGTGCTGCTCGAGCTGGCGTTGGCTTCCAACGATCCGAACATCGTGGCTGCCGCCCAGGCGACGTCGGAGCCGTCCAAGGACGTGGATGATGACGGAATCGAATAGCCCAAACGATGCAGCGCCCGCCCTCTCCGCGCCGCTCGATGCGGAGCCGGACCTTCGTTACAGTGAGGAGGTGGACGCGATCACCTGGCTGCTCGATGAAGTGCGCAGCGGTCGCGCGCTGCCGGTCGTGGAGGCCGAAGCCGTCGCGCACTCGATCTTCGTGAGCATGCGGTCCAATGGGCAAACCACGCTGCGGCTGCGGTCACTGGCCGACATGCGCGAGTATGGCAGTGTGCACGCGTTGAACGTGGCAATGCTCTCGATGGGCTTGGCCGAACAGCTCGGCTTCGATCATTCTGCGGTGCGTGAGATCGGGCTGGCCGGTTTGCTCTCGGACATCGGCATGGTGCGTCTGCCCGTCGACCTGATCGCCAAGTCAGAACAGCTCGAGCCCGCCGAGCGCGAATTGATCAAAACCCATCCGGCCGAGGGTGCCCGTATCATCGTCGACGCCCAGACCGCATTGCCACTGGCTGCCGTGGTCGCCTTTGAGCACCACCTGCGAATGGATGGCACCGGCTATCCCGAGCTGCGCTATCCGCGAGTACCACACCGGATCAGCCGACTGGTTCAGATCTGCGATACCTATCACGCACTGCGCAGTCCACGCCCGTTCCGCCAGGCCTGGCCCAATGACGTGATCTTCTCGTTTCTCCAACAGCGCGCCGGCTCCGACTTCGACCCGGACATGGCCACGCGCCTGATCGCGCTCGTCGCCATGCATGAGCACTAGTCTTTGTCAGGGACAGAAGCAGATTTCAGAGACAGAAACAGAAGCAGGTACAGTGACGGCGGGTCAGAAGCAGATACAGAGACAGAAACAGAAGCAGGTACAGTGACGGCGGGTCAGAAGCAGAGACAGAGACGGAAGCAGAAACAGGTACTGTGACAGCGGGTCAGGAAGCAACGCCTGCTCGTGCTTCTGCCTCTAAGATTCTGCCTCTAAGATTCTGCCTCTAAGATTCTGTCTCCGAATTCTGTCTCTAAGATTCTTCTCTGAATTCCGTCTCTGGATCTGTCTCTGCTCCTGCTTCTGGCCCGCCGTCACTGTACCTGCTTCTGTTTCTGTTTCTGAAACTGTTTCTGTTTCTGAAACTGTCTCTGTTTCTGAAACTGTCTCTGCTCCTGCTTCTGGCCCGCCGTCACTGTACCTGCTTCTGTATCCGTCTCTGGATCTGTCTCTGCTCCTGCTTCTGGCCGGCCGTCACTGTACCTGTTTTTGTCTCTGTTTCTCATTTAGCGGTTGCAAGGAATTCAGCCCACCGCGGATCGGCCTTCATGGCTTCGAAATCGGGGTTGGTTTCGACGGTGGCGATGTGAGGTGAACGGGCTTCGACGGCGCGAGTAAGCCAGCGGAAAACGGAGTTGGCATCGCCGAGGAGTGCGTAGACTTCTGCGATGTGTACTTCATCGACCGGTACGCCTTGGGTGCGCTTCTCGGTTTCGAGCGACTTGATCTCGTTGATGGCGCCGGAAATCGCGCGTCCCTTTTCCTGCTCAGTGCCCACTTTGCTGGCGGCGGCCTGGGCCTTGGCCAGCTCGAGACGCTCGGCTACGCGCGGGCCGCTGCCCGCCAGGGTATAGGCTTTCAGCGCGGCCTCGGAGGCCTCCTTGAATTTGCCTTCTCGGCGCAGCCGGGTGGCTTCAGCACGATAGGCTTCTGGAGTTTCGGCTATGGTGGGTGCGGGAGCTTCGCTGGCTTTTTCGGCATCACCGCTGCCCGAGCAGGCGGCAGCAGCGAACACGGCGACAACAGCCAGAGCGGAACGCCGCATCCGTGAGAATGCCGTATTCATTCTGCCCTCCTCCGATGTGGGGATCGTTGCGGCAAGATGCGTTGCCACCCTGCGGGTGACAACAGGAACGAGCGACGAGCGCGACGAGTGACTGCCCCAGCGGGCCCGTGCCGGTCGGAACATGGCTGCTACGCACCGTCTCGCATATGGCTGGAGTGTTCTGACGAGCGCGCGCCCGTTAAGGCTGGTGCTCGTCGCTCGTCGCTCCTCGCTCGTAGCTCAGAAAATGTAGACCGAAGTGCCGACCGGTACGGCGGCGTAGAGCCGGGCCACGTCTTCATTGTACATGCGCACACAGCCGTGACTCACCGCTTCGCCCACCGAGGTTTCCTGGTTGGTGCCGTGGATCAAATACCCGTTGCCGATCTCGAGCTTGTGCGTGCCCAGCACATCCGGAATCTTGCGCTGCGCCGAGGTCAACGGTGGAATGAAGATCTTGCCTTCGAAGATGATTTCGGCGCCCGGCGTAAACGGCCACCAGTTGCCGAACCTGTTGACCCGGCCGACTTCGGCGCCGCGCACTTCAATGCGAGTGCTGTCGGTGAGGTGCACGATCTGTCCCTTCTTCAGGTGCACCGGCACGAGATTGTCCTCGGCGGCTTTCTCGAAATAATGCCAGTCGGGCGGAATCCACAGCGGATTGAGGCCTTTGCTGAGCACCTTGCGCCGGCTGTGCGGCGTCTTGAAATCGTAGGTCGTGCCGGCCCAGGTAAACGATTCGTGCATACCGACCGCGACCGGCGCGACCTGCAGCACCGTCGAATCCTGCATCAGCCAGAGTGCCCGGTCCTCGGTGGAAACAATGATGCGCAGCCCGCGCGCCCGCAGCGCAGCATCACGAATCGGCCGTGACAGCGCGGTAGCCGCGATTGCTTTGTGCGGCGTCGGCTTGAGCTTCTCACGGAGCGCTGCTCGCTCGCGCGCGGTGTTCTCGCGCTCCCGCTCGCGTTCACGCTCCAGCTGCCCACGGCGCCGGTCCTGCTGCTCGCGCGTGCGTTCCGCCTCGTCTCGTGCACGTTCCGCCTGCTCGGCCGGCGTAGCCGGTTCTTCGGGCCAGGGCGTAACGGAGCGCACCTTCGCGCACCCGTTCAACACGAGGCCCAGAGACAGGGCCGCAATCGTTCCCCGAGAAATCTGCTTCATGCTTTGTAAGTCGTTGGTTAGGCGGTACTTCTGAGTTCTACCAGATTCGACGCCGGGAGATCCCCCGGCAGCCGCGGCGGTCGACCATCTCGTCTGGACATTGTTTTCCAAAACGATGGACGACGGCACCGCGGCGAGCGTAACCGAATGCACGACCCGGGCCTGAGTTATGCACTCTGCTTCAACGGCAACTGCATAGGATCGTCCGTTGTACGATGCGCCGGCGATCCGAATTCGTAGGCGAAGGGGGCGCTCCGGAATGGGAGTAGACGCCTCCAGCTTTTGTTCCGGTCCTCCTTCGCCGAATGACCAGGAGTTTCATGGATGGGCACGTGCGCACATTGCGGTAACGAGTACGACAAGAGTTTCGACGTTCTGATGGGCGGCGAGCGGCATACGTTCGACAGCTTCGAGTGTGCGATTCACCGGCTGGCTCCGCGGTGCGCGCATTGCGAGTGCCGAATCATCGGTCATGGCGTCGAAAAGGACGGCACATTCTATTGCTGTGTGCATTGTGCGGAAAAATCAGGTGTCCACCAACTTCGAGACCGGATTTGAAACCATGCGCAGCTTCGATCGACGTGAAGTTTCCTACGCGCAGGCGCGCGCCGAGCTGACCCGCACAATGGCAGAATCGAGTGAACTGCCGGACCAGGACCGCGATGAGCGGCTGGCCAGGGTGGTGCGGGGACTTCAGGATAAATACCCGGATCTCGACGATCAAATGACGCGTCGATTGTTGGGCGATGGAATGCATCGCCGGCGTTATGACTTGCAGGATCCGATTTGAAGGTGCACACACCGACCGAAATACAAACGAAAACGGGAGGCAAACCGCCTCCCGTTTTCTTTTTCCCGTTGAGCGAAGCTTTATGGCGAGGGCCCGGGGGGAGCCTGCCACCACAACGCCACGCCTGCCGGGTATCTGATGCTGGCGGCTCCTCTGGGGCGCGGCAAGCTTTCGGGCAGGCATCGGTCCCGCCCAGTCCGGGCCCAATGGTTCTAAGTCGTTTCTGATCTACGGTTTACGCCAGATATTGACGGGGTTGATCGGCGTCCCGCGGGACCAGCCGCCCAGGCTGCTGGCCCGCAGGATCGCGAAGTGAAGGTGCGGCCGATCGGGGGACGCGTTTCCGGTCGTCCCAACGAAGCCGATGGTATCGCCGGGTATGAGCATCACACCCTCGACCAGCATTGGGTGGTACGCATCCAGATGCGCGTAAAAATAGATGTAGCGACCGCCCGGATCGGTGGCATACACCGAGATGCCGCCATCACGGCTGGTATGCAGCTTCACGACGTGCCCGCTGTCGACCGCGAAAATGGGCGTACCCCTGGCTGCCGGGATGTCGATGGCGTTGTGACGGCGGGCACCCTGATCGCGCGGCTCGTCGAAGTTGTCTCGCAGCTGACCGTTGATGAGATCGGGCAGCGGCAGCAGCAGATTCCGATCACGCAGCTCCTGTTCGGTTTGCAGCACCTGCGATGAGCGACGATACACGGTGGAAGGTAATTCACTGATGTTGGTGATCTGGTCGCGGGTATTGGCGATCGAATCACGCACGCGGCTGGCAGGCTCGATCACGCGCGCGGTCGTGGTCAGCGGCGGACTGGAAGCCTCCCGCTGCGGCCGGTGACTGGTGCTGACCGCGGCGACGCCGAGCAAGCCAGCGCCGATCAACAGTCCTCGCGCACGAGGCGTCAGTTCCTTGTTCCAGCCTTGCCAGCGAAGTTCGATCAACCTGTGTTCCTCAATCCTGCGGCGATGCCGTTGATGGTTGCCGCCAGCGCGTAGTCCAGCCATTTGTCCTGCTCGCCGGCGCGCTTGCGCCGCAACAAATCGACTTGCACGAGGCTGAGCGGGTCAACGTATGGGTTCCTGAGCCGGATCGATCGCTCAAGCACGGGATTCCGTTCGAGTAATCGCGATTGTCCGCTCACCTGCATGATGGAACGGTGGGCACGATCGAACTCCTCAGCAAGTGTCAGGAAGGTACGGCTGCGGATCCGCTCATCCGTGACCAATTCAGAGTACAGCCGTGCTATCGTGAGGTCCGCCTTGGCCATACCGATTTCGACATTGCCGATCATGTCCTTGAAGAAGGGGAATTCACGGTACATGCGCTGCAGCTCGGCCAGACCGTGATCGTTGGAAAACGATTGCAGTGCCGTGCCCACACCGAACCACGCCGGAACGACTTGTCGGCTCTGCATCCAGCCGAAGACCCACGGAATCGCGCGCAGATCCGCTAGTCCCGAGGTCTGCTTTCGTTTTGCCGGCCGCGATCCAATGTGAGCAAGTGCCAGCTCCTGCACCGGCGTGGCCTGCTCGAAATACGGGATGAGGTCCTGGTTCTCGGCGATGTTGGTGCGGTAACACTCGAAGGCGCGGCTGGACAGCTCGTTCATCACACCATCCCACGTGGTTTCTTCTATCTCCGGCTGCAGCGCGTGCAGGTCCTGACGGATCAACGCTTCGAGTGAGGCCGAGATCATGAGCTCGAGTGATCGCTGAGCGAGCACCGCGTCCGAATATTTCCAGCCCATGACCTCACCTTGCTCGGTCAGTTTGAGTTTGCCCTCGAAGCCGCGCAACGGCTGAGCCAGGATGCTGCGATGCGTGGGACCGCCGCCGCGGCCGACCGTGCCGCCGCGCCCATGAAACAGCGTGAGCCGGACGTTGCATTCGCGGGCAACCGCGTGCAGTGCACGATGAGCCCGGAAGATTTCCCACGTACTGGTGATCATGCCGCCATCTTTGTTGGAATCGGAGTAACCGAGCATGACTTCCTGCTCGCGATTCCAGGCGTTCAGGCAGCGCTGGTAGTCCGCTGACGACCACAGCTCACGGCAGATGCCGGGGGCGGCTCGCAAATCGGCGATCGACTCGAACAGCGGCACCGGCACCAGGCGCTTTTCTGAACCCGCCGTGCCCACAACGACGCCCGCGAGCTCAGCCAGCCGGATCAACACCCGCACATCCTCGGCTTCATCCGCGCCGCTGATGACGTGTGTCTTCATGGCATAGGCCGGATACTTCCGCTGCAGATCAGCGACAGTGCGCAAGGTATCAAGTACCAGACGAGTCTCCTCGGCGGCCGTCACCACGCGGGCCTGGCCGATCGCCGCCAGGTCCTCGGCCGCCTGCTGGTGAACCTGTGCGTGCTGGCGGATGTCGAGCGTGTGCAGATGAAACTGGAAGGTGTCGATCACGCGCAGCAGCGGATCCAGATAATGACGGGCAATGCGTTCACCGGCGTGCTCGCAGAGACTCTGGCGCATGAGCGCGATGTCGGCGCGGAACTCCGCAGCATCGGGATAGGCATCCGCGCTCTGCGGCTGTGCCAGCGAGGCTCGCAGCCGGCGCCAGACCTGGGTCAGCAATTGGCGATACGGTTCGTGCTCCGACTTGTCGGCAGGACTCGGGTCCGGCGTGGTCAATCGATGCGCGTACTCTTCGGCGCGTTGTTTCAGGGCCGCCGATGCGCCGGCCTGCAGCTCGGACGGACTCAGCTTTTCGACCAGTTCCTCGACCGCACGCAGGTAGCGGCGCAGGATGGTTTCGCGCGCCAGCGCGAGGGCATCGGCGGTTACTTCTGGTGTTACGTGCGGATTGCCGTCGCGATCGCCTCCGATCCAGGAGCCGAACCGAATCAATGTATTCAGGTCACTCGCATGGATCGGCTGGCCAAACGTCGAACGCAGCGCATCCGCAAGTTCATCGTAGAGGCCGGGCAACGCATCCAGTATGACCGTACGGTAGTAGTCGAGTCCAAGCGCGATCTCGTCACGAACCGTGGGCTGACGGCGGCGAACTTCATCGGTTTGCCAGAGCGCTGTGATCTCCGCCGCGATCGCGTCCTGCAGCTCCATGGCGCTGCTGGCCGTGAGCGGGACCTGGTCGAGCCGCTCCAGCGCCTGCGCGATACGGGTACGCTTGAAGAGTACCGTCCTGCGCGCGACCTCGGTCGGGTGCGCGGTGAAGACCGGCATGATCTCGAGGGCGCGCAGCCCGGCCAATACCGCAGCGCAGTCAACGCCCACCGATTGCATGCGCAAAAGCGTACCATGGAAACTGCCGGGCTGCGGCTTCGAGTCGGGCTGTGCCAGCAGCGCGCGCCGGCGTCGCTTGCGATGATTGGTCTCCGCCAGGTTGGTCAGCTCGAAGTAGGTCGCGAACGCGCGGGCGAGTCGGTACGCCGTCTTCACCTCCAGACCGGCAATCAGGCGGCCCGCCTGACCCAAAGGTGAGTTCGGCTCCGGCGTGTTGGCCTCGAGCGTCTGGTTCCGGTGCTGTTCACGATGCGCGATCGCGAGCGTGCGCACCTCTTCCACCCGCTCGAAGAATTCGATGCCTTCCTGCTCGCGCAGCACTTGGCCCAACACCTGCCCGAGCGAGCGCACATCCCGCCGCAACGGTGCGTCCTTCAGCGCCGGGTCGGTCGCTATCAGCTCGTTCAGCCGGTCAGCCTGCTGCTCGGGCGCCCAGAACGCTTCCACCAGCCTCCGTAAACAAAAGAAGTCGACGCCGGATCGGCTGCATGGTCTGCCATCACCCGGCAAAGCCTATCGCGGATCCGGGCCGGATCGCGAGTTTTGCGCCGCGTGCGTGAGACGGGCAGTTTTCGCCCGGTCCGCGCCAAGGTTTTTGGTACGGGTTCCCGTGGTCAACCGAGACAATCTGGAGGAGTCTATGCGACGCGCGGTTCTGCTCGCGATGCTGTTCGCGCTGCCTGCTTCGCTTCAGGCGCAGGCAGGCACCAAGGCGCTGGTTGGTGGAACCCTGATCGATGGGTTTGGCGGCGCGCCGATCCAGAACAGCGTCATCCTGATCGAAGGCCAGCGCATCCGCGCGATCGGGACCGTTGGTAAGCTGGCCGTGCCCGCCGGCGCGGAAGTGATCTCCACCGAAGGCATGAGTGTGCTGCCCGGATTATGGGACATGCACGTGCATCTCATGATCAATGGGCACTCCGACTACTCGCATTGGGATCGCACGTATCCGACATTGTTCGAATCCGTCATCATGCCGGCTTCGGCCAGGCAGCTGCTGCTCGCGGGTGTCACCAGTGCACGCGATCTGGGCGGCCCGCTCGAGGCCAGCATCAACGTCCGCAACGCAATCCGCAGCGGCAAAATTCCAGGCCCGACGCTGTACGTATCCGGTCCGTTCATTCAGCACGAGCCGTATCCCGGTACCGAAGCATTTCGCTGGGGCGTCACCGGCGAGCAGGACGCGCGCGCCAAAGTCAGGCGGCTGGCACAAGCGGGTGTGGATGTCATCAAACTGATCGATCAGGACCAGATGACGATGGAGGAAGTGCGAGCCGTGGTCGATGAAGCCCATCGCAACAACAAACCCGTCATCGCCCATTCCCACCGGCCGGATGAGATTCGGCGCGGTCTGCAGGCGGGCGTCGACGGTTTCGAGCACACGGGTCTGGCCACCGCACCCGAATATCCTGATGACATCATGCAGCTGCTGCGCGAGCGCACCGCACAAGGTGCGCGCGGCCCGTTCTTCTGGACTCCGACGATCGAAGGCCTCTTCAATTACGAGTACGTGCGCGAGAATCCCGAGAAACTCGACGACCCATCATGGCAGGTCGGTCTGCCCGACTCGATCATTGCCGACATCAAGCGATCGTTGCAGCATTGGGATCGCCTGTCCTACTTCCAGATGACACCCGCGCGCCGGCCCACACTCGGCCGGAAGTTTCAGCAGCTCCGCGAGGCAGGCGCCACCCTCCTGATTGGTACCGACAGCGGCATCCCCGGCAAATTTCACAGTCAATCCACCTGGAACGAGCTGGACACCTGGGTCAGCCGCCTGGGCGTCGATCCCATGACCGCAATCCGGGCCGCAACCTACTGGCCCGCCGTCGCCATGAAGGTCGACCGCGATTACGGGACGGTCACCGAAGGCAAGTATGCCGACATAATCGCGGTGCGCGGCGATGTCCTGCGTTACATCTCCCTCTTGCAAGACGTTGATCTGGTCGTGAAACACGGCGCCGTCATCAAGTGACGCGACAGTTTTCAGAGATAGTTTTGAGACAGTTTCGGAGTCAGAGACAGAAGCAGTACGGTGACAGCGGGCCAGAAGCAGAAGCAGAGACAGAGACAGAAGCAGGTACAGTGACAGCGGGTCAGAAACAGAAGCAGAGACAGAAACAGAAGCAGGTGCAGTGACGGCGGGTCAGAAGCAGAGACAGAAACAGAAGCAGGTACAGTGACGGCGGGTCAGAGGCAGAGTCAGATACAAAATCATCAGCGGCGGAGTCGGAAATTACCTGGAATAGCCAGAACTTGTGTCAGAACTCGACCTGACAGTCACCGTCGCTGCTTCTGGCCTCGCTGACACTGTATCTGGTACTGATTCGGTCTCTGCAATCTGCTTCTGGCCCGCCGTCCCTGTACCTGCTTCTGAATTCTGTCTCTGAGTCTCGGTCTCTGCAATCTGCTTCTGGCCCGCCGTCCCTGTACCTGCTTCTGAATTCT
>JBBDWZ010000173.1:19230-25557 GCA_040902615.1 Gemmatimonadota bacterium
GTCTCTGAAACCTGTCTCTGTCTCTGGACGCTTCTGTCTCTGGACACTTAGGGCAGCAAAACCCGACCGCGCACGTTGCGGTACGTGATGTTTCCCGAAAAGTCGAAATCCACGGTAAAATCGCCGCCGACGTTCTCGACCAGAATGTCACCCGATCCATCTTCCATGATGTAGACGTCGAGGTTGACGTTGCGCACGATGAGATTGCCGGAGCCATCCTCTTCGACCAGGACCTCGCCGCCGATATCGCGCGCATCGATCAGGCCGGAATCATCCCAGATGTAGAGGTCGCCGTCGACTTCGTCGATCAGGATGTTGCCGTCATCATCGTTGACCGCGACATCGCCGAAGATGTTGTCGAGCGCGATGTCACCTGAGGTGTCGTAAATGTCGACGCCCGACACATTGTCGACTTCGATTTCACCATCCTGGTGATCGATTTCGAGCAGCATCCAGTCCGGTACCTCGATCCGGAGGTCCAGCCGTGCATTCACGCCTGCACTGACCGGCACCAGCGTGAAAATGCGTCCGACCGTGCCAGAGCGCTGAACCACCAGCTCGATGTCCTCCAGGTCACGACTGTCCCGTGCGCAGGCGGTGGCAAAGATTCGCACTTCATTCAGGCCGGCCCGGCCTTCGACGCGCAGATGCCCGGCCTCGGCCAGGATGCGCACGCGATCCAGCCCCACCGTGGAAAAGGTTTCCGTGAAATCTTCTTCGACCTCGCAGAAGTCGTCGATTCCCGACAAATCCGAACAACCGGCCAGCAGAATCGGTAGGGCCCAAACCATGTATCGTTTCATTTCATCCTCCAGCAGTCTGTTCTGAGCTACCTGGAGTTGTAGCTGTCCGGGCGGTGTGGAGGTTCCGTCCGCAGGTTACTGCGGGTCAGCCGGCTCGATTCGGCGCAGCAGCTTTTGCAGGCTTTGACGGTGCAGGCCCAGGGCGCGGGCGGTGGCGGATACGTTGCCGTCGTGGCGCTCCAGTGCCGCCGCCAGAAAGGCCCGGTCAAAGGCATCGAGCGCACGAGTCCGGGCTTCGCTGAACGGCAGTTCGGCCAGCACGGATTCGGTCGGTGAAAGTGGCCGTGTTCCGGCCAGCTGAGCGGGCAGGTCGGCCGTATCCAGCTCCGGGCCCTCGGCCAGTACGATGGCCCGCTCGAGCGTGTTCCTGAGCTCGCGCACGTTGCCGGGCCAGTCGTAGGCGAGCAGCGCGCGCCGCGCCGCATCGGACAATGGCAGAGCACTTCGACCGTGCCGCGCGGCCAGCTCGGCGATGAGTGATACGGCAATCGGCGGAATGTCTTCGCGCCGATCGCGCAACGGCGGCAGTTCTATGGTCACCACCTTCAGTCGGTAGAGCAGGTCTTCACGGAAGCTGCCTTCTTTTGGCCATGCGATCCAGATCGCGGTGTGTGGCCGCAATCACGCGCACATCAATCGCACGCTCTCGGGTCGACCCTACGGCCGTCACCACGCGTGCCTCCAGCGCACGTAAAACTTTCGCCTGCGCCGCCGGCGCGAGGTCACCGATCTCGTCGAGGAAGAGCGTGCCGCCTTCGGCGGCTTCGAACAGGCCCACGCGGTCACGATCCGCCCCGGTGTATGCGCCTTTCACGTGGCCGAACAGCTCGCTCTCGATCAGCTCGCCCGGCAGCGCGGAGCAGTTCACCGCGATGAATGGCCCATTCCGACGTTTGCTTTCCGCGTGAATCGCGCGGGCGAGCAACTCCTTGCCGGTACCGCTCTCGCCCGTCACCAGTACCGTTGCGTCACTGGGTGCGGCTCGCCGGACGATGCGGAACACCTCAGTCATCGCGGGCGCGGATCCAATCAAGCCACCCAGCCGGCCGGCCAGCTCGGTGCGCAGCCGCGCATTCTCCGCGCGCAGCGCCAGGACCTCGCGTACACGCGCGACCGTCGCGCGCACCTCATCGTTATCGAACGGCTTCGGGATGTAGTCGTAGGCGCCCTGCTTGAGGGCGCGAACCGCGGTCCGCTCATCGCCATGCGCAGTCATCAGGACGAAGACAACGCCGGTGAGACGCGACCGAATTTCCTCTAGCAGCTGCAGGCCATTCATTGCCGGCATGGTCAAGTCCGAGATGACCAGGTCGATCGGCTGTGCCTCGAGCAGGGCAAGCGCGGCCGGTGCATGCTCCGCGCACGAGACATCGTGACCGTCACTCTCGAGCAATTCGCCCAGCGAAAAACGGATCGCAGGTTCGTCGTCGACGATCAGAATGCGCATTACCGCCTGGCCGCTGCGTGAGCCGGAATGACAATGACGAATTCGGCGCCACCCGCGGGCGCGTCACCCACCCGTAACTGCCAGCCGAGCTCTCGCGCGAGCGTACGCACGACACTCAAGCCGAGACCCGTGCCGTTGCCCGTGCTCTCGAAAGGCCGGAAAATGCGCTCACGATCCGCCGCTGGCACACCAGGGCCGGCATCCCGCACTCGCAATTCGATTCCGTTTTCCGTTTCGTGGGCAGTCAAGGACACCGTCGTGTTGACGGGTGCGTGACGGATGGCGTTGAGCAGCAGGTTCAACAGCGCCTGCGCCATGGCCTCCCGCGGCGCATCGGCTTCGAGGTCACTTGCATGCGCGCTCACGGTCACCTGTGCAGTGCGCGCGGGTGCGCTGATCAGAAGCGCGAGGTCCTCGAACAGCGGAGTCAGGGGCACGGCGACGCCATCCCAGCTGGTGCGAGTCATGCGCCGTGACAGACCAATCAGATTGTCCACGATGCGGTCCAGCCTGCCGACTTCTTCCAGTATCACTTCCGCGTAGCGCTGTCTTTTCTCCAATCCAACATCCTCTTCCGCGATGCGCTGGGCCAGTGAGCGAACGCCGGTCAGGGGGTTACGCACTTCATGGGCGACGGTTGCGGCCAGTTCACCCAGCACGGCGAGCCGTTCACTCTGCGCTGCCTGCGCAGCCACCTCACCCGTGCGCGCGACCCGAACATCGATGTCGTAGAAGCGCATGCGGGCAACGCCAAAGAAAATCAACAGTTGAATCATGACCGTGATTAGCGGCATCGCATACTCAAAGAAGCCTTCACTGCCGAACAGGATGCCGATGACGACGCAGAGAGGAGCTCCCACGAGCAGCGCGATCATCGTCATGCGCTCCGATCTGAGCGGATTGCTGTTCCGCACGCCTTCCCGCCAGCTGCTCGTACTCATGACATAGGATCCGCCGCCCCAGCCCAGGATATGCCAGGCTGTCATCAGGATGCTCCACGCGCGAGCGCCATCCGATCGAATCATCTGCAACATGACGGGCAGCATCAGGAATCCCAGCGCAACGGCCACCCAGGCATGCCAGTGAGGCCGCTTGACGTCAGTGAGCGAGGTCGCAAGGAAGAATGCCGGCATCAGCGTGATGGCGGCGCCGTGGGTCCAGCCCCAGATTCGCCAGCTTCCAACCGTGAACGCCATCGCCTGGGAGAACAGCCAAACACAGATCAAGAACACGAACGCGCTGTACCAGCGCAGTTCCCGGTGCCGTGGATTGAACAGCAGGAGCAACAGCAGGCCGAGCAAGTTTGCACCCAGGGCAAAGAAGGCAATGCTGGCGGCGGCCGGATCGTGCATTAGAACTGCGCCTCCACGCCAAACACCAGCGTGCGATCGGAGAAGAACGAAGCGACTGAACCGCGTTTCTGGTAGGTGCGGTCGTAAGTATAGGCGAGCACGTTGTGGTGATCCAGCACGTTCAATGCTTCCAGGTAACAGACGATCAAACGTCCCGCGATCGGCTGCAGCCGCATGATCCGCGTATCGACGCGCACGTACGCGGGCAGCCGCTCCGACGTGATGTCGCCGTAGACCGGCCGATAGCCGCGGCTGCCTTCGATGGATTCGCCACCCAGAATCGGCGTGAATGGACGGCCCGTGCCGAGGCGCAGCGTAGTGCCCAGCTCCCACCGTTCACTCAATGATGTCCTGGCTACACCGGTGAATGTGTGCGTGACATCATTGGGTGCGCGCACTCGCTCACCATTCGCGAGCTCGACCGTGGCGTCGAGCATCGAGTACGAGACCCAGCCGGTCACCCGATCGAGCACCGTGTAGCGCAGCAGCGCATCCACGCCCACGTATCGGCCTGACGAAATCTGCGGACCCGCACCATCCTCGACGTAATCACTATACCGCTTCAGAAAGGCCTCGACGCGAATGCTGTTGGAACGCTGTGCACCGACCGCAAAATGCTCGGCGCGCGTGGCGATGCCCGCGGGCAGGCCGGCGTCGGGTACGCGATAACGCACGCGCCAGCGGCCCTGGTGGTAAACACCGCCGCCGGCGCGCAATGTCCAATCGCCCACGCGAAAGGCAATGGCCAGGCGCGGATCGAAACTGCCAACCGATTCACCCGGCAGCCGGTCGGCGCGCGCACCCGCGATGACTGCAATGTCACTGGTCAATCGCAGCTCGGTCTCGACATATCCTCCGGCGTGCTCGGTGGAGCGCTCTTCATCCAGGCGCGTGACGGGTGCACCCGGCGTCAGGTCTTCAGTCGACGGTACCATGCCCACTTCCGTGTACTCGAGCCGGGCCGCCTCGAGGCCGGCGCGCAGACGCACGCGCGTTGCCGGCGCATAATCGCCATCCAGCTTCACGCTGACACCGCGATCCGAGCGGTCGCGATCCAACACACCAAAACGGAATCCGGTCACCCGTTCCGAGAACGACGCGGATCCGCGCAGCCCGCCTTGGCTGCCCGAATGCAGCCAGCGGCCGGCCAGTGCGGCGACGCGTGTCGCACCCGTGGCGCGCAGATCACCGGCATAGCCATACGCGTCGACCGGTATTTCCATCTGATCGGATTCCGAAAGCCCGACGATTCGCAGCTGTGTGCCCGGACGCGGCACGTAGACTACGCTGGCGATGCCCTGCGCCGACCGCGGTGCCGTGCCATACTCCTCGCTGCGGCCGTGCATACGCAGCATGGCCGAGGTCTCGGTCGCGCTGCTGGACACGAATGCGCCGAACTTCGGACCGAGCGGTGCGTACAGTGTACCGCCCGCAGTCGCAAGGTTGGCACCGGCCCGCCAGCGCAGCACATCCGGACGACCCTCCGTTTCCACTTCCAGCACGCCCGACAACGCATTGCCGTACCGCGCCGAAAAGCCACCGGCCGAGAAATACGCGTTCTTCAGCACCGCAGGATCGAGCACACCGAAGACGCTGCCGTCGAGCGACTCGAACGTGCCGGGATGAAACAGCCGCGCCCCATCCAGAAACACCGGCGACTCGGTGGGATCACCGCCGCGCACGTACAGATCACTGCCATCCGTAGCGCGGGTTGCACCCGGCATCATTTGGAAGACCTGCAGCATGTCCGCTGCGCCACCCGGCGCCGTGTAGACATCCAGCCGCTTCAGTGCCGTAGCACTGCGCGGGTCTTCCACCGAATAACTCCCGGCTTCCACCACGATCGGCTTGAGCACGAACTGCGGGATGGACGCGGGCGCGGGCGCGGACGCGGGGGCAGGCGTGGGGGCTACTGTTGCGGCGCTCGAAGCTGCGTTTACGGGTTCTTCTTTCTTGGGCTTTTGTGATTGGGTTTTCAGTTCGGCGTGATCCGGGAACAGTGCGCTGCCGCGTTGCCAGACGGTTTGCGGCTGCTCGTGTTTCTTCTGTCTCTCGTAGAGCTCGCCGAGCGATAGGTACGCCGTGGCCAGTCCATCGATTTCTTTGCGATTCCCGTGCAGTGCGATCAGGCGCTCGAACTGCTGAACCGCGTCCTCGGTCTTGCCCAGGAACGCGGGCATGCTGAAATAGTTCATTGCCAGCATGAAGCGCGCGCCAAAACTCATCGAATCGATCTGCAATGCCTGCACGACCAGATCGATCGATTCCTCCACCAGCGCGCCCTGGCGCATGAAGCTCGCGAAGGGGATCCGGCACTGTGAGATGACCCGCGCCTGACCGGTCAAGCCGTGAACTGCAGTATGCGGCTGGTCCGCTGCGGTGCCGTACAACGAGAATGCGCGATCGCCGGCCGCCTTCGCGCTCTTTTCATCCTTTTGCGCCGCTGCAGTGATGCAGGCATCGAGGGTCGAGTCTGCACTGGCGAGTGGATTCTCCTGGGCCGAGACTGCGCTTTGAACTGCGAGCAGCGCAGCGCTTCGGATCATTCGTTTGAACATGCTGTCTTCCTGGTTGGAGTTACAGATCAGGAAGGCAACCGGTACACCGCGAGGACAGACCAGAACATCGCTTCTGTGAGAACGACTTGTGAGCTGAAAACGATCGGGAAGGGCGCCGCCACCGGGCTGCGGTGCAGCACCTCGGCTGCACCGCGATTCCTGCGTCT
>JBBDWZ010000174.1:0-25400 GCA_040902615.1 Gemmatimonadota bacterium
AACCGCCGCCGCGCACGAGTCAGCCGCCGGTGGCGTTCAAACCGGATCGTCCGCGGATCTCGTACTCGCAGGTCAACTCCTGGGTGCCGCGCGGGTTTGCGGTGGTTCACTCCGAGTCACCCGGCACCGGTCTCTCGCAGGGCTGTCCGACCGTCGGCGGCAAGAATGAATCGCTGGCGCCGAAAGCAGTCATCGACTGGCTGAACGGCCGCGCCAAGGGCTACACCACACTCGATGGCAACGAGGAAGTGCGGGCGAACTGGTCGACCGGCAAAGTCGGAATGACCGGCACATCATACAACGGCACACTGCCGCTCGCGGCCGCAACCACGGGTGTCGACGGACTCGAAGCGATTATTCCGATCGCACCCAACACGTCGTACTACCACTACTACCGATCGAATGGACTGGTGCGGCACCCCGGTGGCTGGCTGGGTGAAGACATCGATTTCCTGTGGGACTTCATCAATAGCGGCAACCCGGAGAAGCGCGAGTACTGCGCGCGCACCATCCGTGATGGCGAATACGTCAAAGGCCGCGATCGCGTCACCGGTGACTACAATGACTTCTGGAAGAGCCGCGACTACCTGCATTCGGTGAACAAGGTGAAAGCGGCGACGCTGATGGCGCACGCGTTCAATGACTGGAACGTCGTGCCCGAACACAGCGTCCGGATTTACGAGGCACTGAAGGGCCGCGTCCCGTTGCAGGCGTATTACCATCAGGGCGGACATGGTGGCGCACCTCCGCTCGAACGCATGAATCGGTGGTTCACTCGCTATCTGTTCGACATCGAAAACGGCGTGGAAAAGGATCCGAAGGCCTGGATCGTTCGTGAAGGTGCGGAACGTGCACAGCCGACGCCGTACGCCGACTACCCGAACCCGGCCGCAGCGATGATTACGTTTCGGCCGCAGGCGCATGGCACTGGCATTGGCGTATTGGACATTGCCTCGAATCGAAACCAGGGAACCGAAACGCTGATCGACGATGTGTCGTTCAGCGGCGCCGCGCATGCGCTGGCTACGGGATCCAACCATCGATTGCTTTATGCGACGCGTGAGCTGGCCTACCCGATGCACATTTCGGGGACGCCCAGGGTCACCGTTCGTTTGTCGTCGAGCAAACCGGCTGCCAACCTGTCGGTGTGGCTGGTCGCGTTACCGTGGGATACTGCACGCGGCTCGCCGAGTCTGATCACGCGCGGCTGGGCCGATCCACAGAACCACAAGTCACTCACGCGCGGCGAGCCGCTCAGGCAGGGTCAGTTCTACACGGTCAGGTTCGACCTGCAGCCCGATGACCAGATCATTCCGGCCGGCAAACGCATCGCACTCATGATCTTCTCGAGCGATCGCGAGTTCACGCTCTGGCCGCAGCCTGGAACCATGCTCACTATCGATCTCAGGGCGACGTCACTCGATCTGCCGATTGTCGGTGGCTGGTCCGCGGTGGATCAGGACGCCGTCCGCCGCTGAGCCCGACCTTTCGAAAGTGATTGAGCTCCAACGGGTATTGACCCGCTGAATCCGCGCGTGTTGACATATTCCGATATGGGAATATATTCGCGCCATGCCAAGAGCGCCGACCACCACTGACGCGTTCAACGCCGTCGCCGAAGCTAGTCGGCGCGACCTGCTCGATGCCATCGGCGCCGAGGAAGTCACGGTCAATGAGCTAGTCGATCGCCTCGGCTTGAGCCAGCCGACGGTGTCCAAGCACCTCGGCGTGCTGCGCGCGGTTGACCTGGTTCTGGTTCGCACAGCGGGGCGCAACCGCTGGTACCGCGTAAATGGTCCAGCGTTGAAACCGATTCACGATTGGGTGCGGTCGTTCGAGCGCACCTGGAACCTCAAACTCGACCGCCTCGACGATCTGCTCGTCGAGCTCAAATCCCAGGAGGAGATACAATGAGCACGACCCGCAATCGCCACGGCTCCGCAACGGTCACGCTTCCGTCTGACCGCGAAATCCTCATCACGCGCCAGTTCGACGCGCCGGCTGCGCTGGTGTTCAAGGCGTGGACGACGCCGGAGCTGGTGAAGCGCTGGTGGGGCTTCGACAGCTCACAATGGCTGGTTTGCGAAATCGATCTGCGTGTGGGCGGAGGCTGGCGTTACGTCACCCGCGAGGAGGGTGGTTTCGAAGTGGGGTTCCATGGTGAGTTTCGAGTGATCGACGCTCCGCATCGCATCGTGTCGACTGAAGTGTACGAAGGTTTCCCCGAGCCCGATGCCGGGGCGCTCAACACCATCGTGTTCGACGAGCAGGCCGGGGTAACCACGATGACGGTCAATGTGCTACACACGAAGAAGGAACACCGCGATGCGCACATCGAATCGGGCATGGAAGGTGGAATGCAGATCTCGATGAACCGCCTCGAGGACATCGTGGTCGATCTGAGCGACGCCGCCTGATCCAACAGCAGGCCCGCGGCGCCCAGTCGGCGTCGCGAGCACAGGCGTCAACGCGGCAGGGGTTCATGATCGGACTTGTTGCGACTGGTATTCGGTGAAGGCGCGCGTACCACGTTGTTCGGCACCGCGGTGGGCATTCTGGGCGCACTGCAGCTCTCGCGCGCACTCGACTCGCAACTCTACGAAGTCGAGGCTCTGGATCCGCTCAGTTATGGACTGGTTGCACTTCTGGTGCTGCTTGTTGCGCTGCTGGCTACGCTGATCCCGGCGCGCCGTGCCGGTGGTGTCAGGCAGGATGCGCTGCTGCGTGATTCGTATTGGCGTCATCGCCGGCCTGTAAAAGCAAAGCGAACAATGTATTCGACGTCCAGATCATCGCGCATCACGCCAACAAAACCATTTTCGGTCAGCACGTGCGGGATAACATTATCTGGGAGCTGAACCATACCGGCGAACTCGCCAGAAGGACCAAACAAATCCCATGTCGAGGGCTGACGCTTCCTCAGCATCGGAAGCTCTAATGCGACGGTCGCTAACAAGGTCGAGCCGCTCAACCAGCAGCGTACCACCCGTTGACACAAGTAGCTTTCCCAGAGGTGGAAATAGATTCGGCGTTGGAAGGTTGGCCCGCTTTTTTGCGGGTCGATTTGTAGGGCGCGGGCGATTGGACTGACTTGAGTCGCTGCGGCCCACTCGTCAAGTTTGCTGGGCATACCATTGCACATAAAGCTGCGTAATTGGTTTTGCCTCGAACTCGCGTGTAATTGTCCTTACGAGCTTACCGACGGGGTCATACGTTTCAATCCGATAGCTTCCACCGGAAGCGCGATGTACACGAATCCGCGCTGGTCAGCGCGGTCTTCCGCCATCGCCGACGTATATCGTTCCCTCGCGATCAATTGAAAGCACCCGTCGGCCTCGAAACGGTCGTTGCTCGGCCGCGGCGCGATCACCGGTCTTCTGTGATCCGCCGCGGCGAGTCCGACAGAATTCCTGCTATTTGGCGGTGAAGGGGCCGCTTCCGCCAAACGAGTAATTCAGCAATCCCAGTGTCTCCAGTTCGCGAGCGGGTACCGGGAAATGGAGTTGGGTGCCCGGTACCAGGATGCCCCAGCCACGCGCGTCGAAGAACGCGCCACCGGACGCCACGGCGAACGCCTCGATGCGCTTCTCGTACATCAACGCAGCCATCAGATCGCCGCAGGTGCCGGTCGTGGTGCGCGGGACGCAGTCCGCACCGGCAGTGCCGGTTGCGGCCACCGGCGGAAGTTTGCCGCGGGCAACCCGTGTCTTGTTGACCAGCGTGGCCGCCGCATCCGGTTGATTCAAGCGGATGTGCGCTTCGGCTTTATAGAGATCCATTTCGGTGAGCGTCATCAACGGAACGAATCCGATCTGGGTCTGTCGGATACTGGCGTAGCGCTTATGTCCGTAGCGGGAGAAGTGATAGGTGCCGCGGTCGGCCCGAAAATCCTGTGGCAGCCGATAATAGAAATCCGTGCCATCGCTGGCCGGAGTCGCGCCGGTCACCCTTTGGTCGGGCGTCGTGATGTCGAATGGCTGCCGATCGTCCACGGGCGTGGCCAGCCATTGCTGATAGCCTCCCGAAATGTCCGCCGGCCCGACCGTGCGGTAATCCGCCCGGATCCAACCCGAGTTCTGCAGTCGCTCCTTGTATTCGTCTTCCCAGTTCGTGTTGTCGGCCTGGAAGCCGAAATCGCGCGTGATGCCCGCGTTGATACGGGCCAGCACATCCGCCCAGTTCACCGCGGCCCGCTCCTCCGGTGTGCGAGCAACCGATGCCAGGAAGCGCGCGGAAAACGACTTGGCAATGCGCGCCAGCTCCTGGCTGTTGATGGTCTGCTCGTTGATCCAGTTGTTGGGCAAGGTGAACGCGTTGGCTGCCGCGCCGGCTGCCGCATCGTCCAGCATCTTGATTGCTGCGTTCATGACTTCCGTGTACGGCTTCAGCTCCAGCTTTTCTGTGTTGAGGTCGACATCCTCCGTGTAGATGAACGCCTGATCGAACTGCAGAGCCAGCCAGCCGGTTGCGAGCCCTTGAACGAACCTGGCGAAGACCTCGGCGCGTTTGGTGTCTTCCCCATCCGTTCCAAACTCCATGCCATCCTTGACGGCGACCAACCCGTCATTGGCTGACGATAGCGCGCGGTACATGCCGTACCAGGGAGTCTCGGTCACGTTGTTGTACGACCAGGCCGGCGTGTTCGGAAAGGCAACCCGCGGCTCAGACCCGATCACCTGCATTCCCTGGTTTCCCCACGAGCCGGTGCCCTCGTCCGCGGCCACACTCAACGCCCAGGATGGATAGCTGCCGTACGAATTATCCATCCACACGTAAAACTGGCTCCCAATCAGCGACTCGACGTCGCCCGGCTCGGAAAGAGCGCGTTCGGCATCTGGATTGGTCAGATTTTCGGTGTCCAATGACTGGCAGCTCACCAGCAGGACGCCGAGCCCGAGCAGAGCGATCACTTTTATCCTGTTCATGGCATCCTCCTCAGAACGCGACGTCGAATTGGAGAGTGAAATTGCGGAAGTTCGGGTAATCGAAGCCGTCGTACGGAACCAGCGGTGAACCGACCTCGGGATCAAAGCCGAAGTAATCGGAGAGGGTCACCAGATTACGTCCGATCAGTCCGAGACCGATCCGCTCTATGCCCATCTCACCGAGTACCCGCCGCACCAGATCCTTGTTGAATGTGTAGGTGAATGCCAGTTCGCGTAGCTTGATGAAGGAGCCATCATCGACAAACCAGCTGGTCGTTGAATTGGTCTTGTAGAGCGCCTGATAATACGTAACCGGCTTCTTCAGCTCGTCCGTTTTGCTGGACTGGTCGTAGTCCGCATGCGTGTTGTCCCGGTATCCCCACTGGCGCGTGTTGTTATAGATGTCGCCGCCGAACTTCGCGTCCCACAACATGCTCAGTGCAATGCCCTTGTAGCTCACCTGACTCGTGAAACCAAGGTTCAGGTTAGGGTTGCCATCGCCGATCGGCAGAAGAGCGTCTCCGTTGGTCGAGTCCTTCACCACGAAAGGCATGCCCCACCCGTAATTGGTGCCTCCGAACGTCGCGCGCGTACCCCACAGGTCCTTGCTCAAGCCATCTCTGAACGAGTTGCCACTGCCGACGTAAACCAGCATGCCATCGTCATTGATTGCGAATTGGTCCGCCGCCTCACGAACCGCATCCGGTGCGTCAGCCACGGCCTGCACGAACTTGTAGCCGTACATAGTGCCCAGCCGCACGCCCTCGCAGTAGTAGAAGGCGTTGTCGGTGCGGTAGCAGCCCCGGTTGAATTCCGTGATGTTGGATCGAGAGCGATCGGCTACGAGACCCACTCTCAGCGCCAGGTCGTTGCGCTGGATCAGCGTCGTATTCAGCGTCGCTTCCCAGGTGTTGCTCTCCACGGTTCCGGCGTTCTCCCAGCGCGACCCATACCCGAAGTAGCCGGCCAGCGGGATGTTCAACAGCTGGTCTTCGACCTTTGACCTGGCGTAGGTGAGCTGCATCTCGAGACGGTTCAGCGCGATGAAATCGATACCGAACTCCTGCTCGGTCTGCAGCTCCGGTTTCAGGTTGCGATTGCCGAGGACTCCCTTCGACACGGTGCCGGCGCCCGAGACGTTCCAGGTCTCGAAGCGATCGGAGAAATTGGGTCGGCCTCCGGCCGTGCCCAGGGAGTAACGCAGTTTGAATTCGTTCAGCAGGTCGATCCCCCACCACGGCTCCTGCGACAGGCGCCAGGCCGCGCTCGCCCGATAATACGTAGCCCACCGATTATCGGGACCGAACAGTGATGATCCATCGCGGCGGACCAGGCCATCCACGATGTATTTGCCCTTGTAGTCGAAGCCCATTAGCGCTGACATTGCCATGGACTTGACGTCAATCGAGTTGGACGTGCCTTCCTCGTTGATGGCCACGTCGACATCGGGCACTCCGACGACCGCCAACGTGTTGCCGCCTGCATTGCGAAAGTCATTCGACTCGCGCTCGAGCAGGTATTGTCCCTTGGTCCGAACCGTAAGGTCACCAAAGCTGCGCAGGAATGACGCAGTCAGGCCGCCATTGATCGCCTGAGTTTCCGAGTTGTCGCGGTCAACCGAGCCGGTGCTGATGCTGGTCAGGTTCTTGGTGCCCTTGGGCGTGAACGCGTTGTTGGCACGGTCGGAACGGTCGAAGCTCAGGTTTCCCTCCAGGCTGAACCAGTTGGCCGGTGAGTATCGCACTACCGAGCTGCCCATGAAGCGGCTGCGCTCATCCCAGTTGTCCGTCTTCCAGATGTTGTAGAGCGGATTCTCCTGCTGCGTAAATGGGTCCGGACGGATGATGTACGGCTCGCCATCCTCGTTGGCCGTGCGCAGGTCGACATCCGGCGGCATGAACATGATGTCGTAAAAAACATTCCCGCCGCCGAAGTCCTCCTGCCGATACCGCGAGTAATAGCTGCTGACGCTGAAGTTGAGGTCGCTGCGCAGCCGATGATCGAGATTGACTCGCACACCATACAACTGTGAGCCGTCGTTGTTGGGTACGACACCGCGATCGTCCGACAGGTTGAACGAGGCCATGAAATTCGTGCTCGGCGTGCTTTGCCCGATCGACACCGAGCTGCGCGTGTAGAGGCCGGGATCGAAGAAAAGATTCAGATGATCGTACAGCGGACCTGGATACGGATTGTCGGCAATCAGGTTCGCATCCGCTACTCGGCGATTCTTCTCTACCGGATTGCCATTCCGATCCACGTAGCCCTTGGCCGGATCTACCAGATAGTGATGATGGCTCGTAATGTGGTTGTTGTTGATCACCATCTGGTTGCGCCCGATCTCCGACCGCACCGTAATTCGCGTCTGATTCGGCGGCAGGTTCCGGCCGCGCGAGGTCGTGATCTGTACCACGCCCGCCGATGCCCTGGATCCGTACAACGACGCGGCCGCGGCGCCCTTCACGATTTCCACGCTCTCGATGTCGCCTGCGTCGATATCGACCATGCTCTCGCCCAGGATGACGCCGTCAACCACGATCAAGGGATCGTTGTTGCGCTCCAGGCTCTTCACTCCGCGCAGCAATATCTCCGCGCCCGCTCCCGGCTGTCCGGTCGGACGAATCACGCGTACGCCCGCGACCTTGCCCTGAATTGCAGTCGCCGCGGTGCGTGCCGGCACCGGCAAATCCTCCTTGCTCACTTTCCCGACCGAAAACGGCACCTTGACCCCGGACACCGGGTCCACCGTCCCCGTAATGACCACTTCGGTAAGCTTCAGAGCAATCGTTGAAAGCTGGAAGTTCGCCGTTGCAGTCTGGCCCGATAACACCCGCAGATTCTCGATCCGACCCGTGGCGTAACCGATCACCTGGACCGTGATTACGTACGTCCCCGGCGGTACACTGGTCAGTCGAAATCGCCCGTCAGCCTGGGTCAGCGTACCAATTCCGGTTCCTTCCAAATAGACCTGTGCACCGAGAACTGGTTGCCGGCTGTTGCCGTCTACCACCTGTCCGGTGATCGATCCCGTTTGAGCCGCAGCCGGCATTCCCAGGCCCAGGCACAGGGTTACGCACGCGAACAACCAGATCGTTCGTTTCACGGTTTCCTCCAGCTGAGGGTAGGCAATAAACACCAGCACCCGGGGCGTTATGCACGCCCGAGATGTGGGGAATCGGCCGATCTTTTCTTTCTATGTGGTGGATCCAGCCTGCACGCCTTGCGCGGACTGTGCAGTGCCGATGTGAACCGACGATCGGAACAGTTACGAAAAATTACGGGGAATCCCCCTGTTATCTACAGGATGAGGTTACCCTGGCCATTCGTCAAGGACCCCTTTGACTAACCTTGAAAAGGGGTGGCTGGCTTCAGTGCTCAGCCCGTGTCCGCGAATTTTTCATTGGCGGACAAGCAGAAATCAGGGAATTCGCTTGAAACCCAGGGGAACCCGGACGCCGATTGGCCGGCCGGAGCGTACCGCAGGAGGGCCCGGATCATCCGGTTTCTCATTTTCCAGGATCCGTCGATCCGGACCGAAGACTTCGATGGCCAGCAGCGTGGTGGCGGCAAGGGAGAGACCGAGCAACACACTCCGGAAACGATCCAGCCGCTTCTCCTTCAGCACGCCGATGTGTTCTGGCTGGAGCAGAACAGCATCCCCGCCGCCCAACATTCCCTGGCGCCTGGTTATATAGGATGAGACCAGGATCGAAACTCCACGCGAATCAGCACTGAGCAACAGCCCCTCTACTTCGAGAACGCCAGGTCCCAACTGGGGCGTGAGGAGCGCGGCTCCTTCGTCGCGGATTTCGGCGCGCACGTCCCGTCCGGCTGGCGGCACGGACGTCGTCGTGACGTAGTTGTAGCAGCCAGGTGTGAAGAGGATCGACGCGAGCAGCGTCCACTGGCGGGTGGTGTGACCCATGATGCAGCACCGTTTTTGTGGGAGGTTCCCCCTAATACTAGTCGCAGCGGGTCGCATCGCAAACCTCGGGCAGAAGTACCGACGTCGCGCGCCGGGTTGGCAGCGAGGCGTAGGTACTCTCCCGAACAACACCGTTCAGGACACAAACTCACCCTTACACTTGCTCTTACACTCACACTCCGATTACGCCGGCCAGTGCAAGTACAAGTGCAAGCGAAAGTCTAGTGTCCGAGTCGGCGGCGATCGCCATCACATCGCCCGTTTTGGGCGCGTCGGGAAGCAACCCTCACCACCATTTGCCTATCTACACCTCAGGGTCCCCACCTCACGGAGCCTTGCCATCATGTTCATGCACGACCTGCGGGTCGCGCTGCGCTCGCTACTGCGCACGCCCGGCTATGCCACGCTTGCGCTGATCACGCTGGTCCTCGGCATCGGCGCCAACTCCACGGTGTTCAGTTTGATCAGTAGTGTTCTGCTCGAGCCGCTGCCGTATCCGGAGCCCGATCGCCTGGTCCGCATCAGTGAGGTGAGCGGGAAGGGCACCGAGATGCAGGTCGCCTGGCAGAACTTCAGCGACTGGCGGGCCCGCGCCAGGCAATTCGAGCATCTGGCCGCGCATTATGCGGGTGGGGAAGCGACGGTGATGGCCGGCGGGCAACCACTGCGCGTAACCGTCACATCGGTAAGTGCAGGCTTCTTCGATGCGCTGGGTCCTGCACCGTTGATCGGACGGTTCACGCGTGCGGATGACCATCGACGCGGGGCGGCACCGGTGGCAGTCGTCAGCCACTCGTTCTGGCAAGCCCACCTTGGCGCGCCCACTAATCTCGACAGTATCGCACTGGTCGCGGATGGTAGCGCCGTGCAGGTCGTGGGTGTGATGCCGGCCAGCTTCAGCTATCCGGGTAACACCGCCATCTGGGCCGCACTCGAGCTGGACGAGCAGAGCGATTCACGCACATCGCACAACTTCATCGTGATCGGCAGACTCAATCGCGAATCGAGTCTGCAAGCGGCTGATGCCGAGCTGGATGCGATCACGCGCGGGTTCCTGACCGCGGACCCGGGCGCCGCAAATCAGGAAGGCTTCGAGGACTACTTCCCGCGTGAGGCGCGCGTCGTGACGCTGCATGAAGCGCTGGTGGGCAGTGCGCGTCAACCGCTGCTGGTACTGCTGGGCGCGGCCACCCTGGTACTCCTGCTCGCCTGCACCAACCTCGCCAGTACGACACTGGCCCGCGCGACCACTCGTGAGCGCGACTTCGCGGTGCGTCACGCGCTGGGTGGCAGTTTTGCGCGTGTGGTCTCATCGATGTTCGCCGAAACGCTGCTCATCGCTGGTGCGGGTTGTGTGCTTGCGCTCGCGCTCGCTGCCGGCGTGCTGCGCGGATTGACCAGAATACTGCCAGCCGGGATGCCGCGCGTGGAAGGAGTGCAGCTGGATGCGCGCGTGGTGTTGTTTACTGCGGGCGTTTCCATTGTGGCTGCACTGCTCGCTGGTTTGTGGCCTGCGCTGAGACTCTCCAGCAGTGCGATGCAGTCGCTGCGCGGCGCGCGCGGTACGGAGTCGCCGCATCGCCAGCGCGTGTGGAAGCTGTTGATCGGCACCGAAGTCGCCTTTGCGCTGCTGCTGCTGATTGGCGCCGGCCTGTTGCTCCGGAGTTTTGCCACCATCCTCAGCGTCGAGCCCGGCTTCACGACTGCGGGGGTACTCACCGCCACCGTAGATCCGCCGTCCGGACAGTACCGCACAATGCAGCAGCGCCGCGATTACTACCAGCGGCTGCGAACTGCCCTCGCGGCCGTGCCGGGTGTGCAGCACGCCGGTCTGGTCATGGCCGCGCCGATGCAGTGGATCCCCAATGGACTGATCGAGATCGACAACGGGTCCAAGCCGACTCTCTCCGCCGAGTATCAGCTTGCCGATGCCGACTACTTCCGCGCGCTGGACATACCGCTCGTGCGCGGCCGCATGCTCGCATCGACCGATCGCGACAACACCGAGCAGGTCGTGGTGGTGAATCGCGCATTGGCCGATGCCGCATGGCCCGGCGAGAATCCGGTCGGGAAGCGGATCACGGCCGGCGGCATGGACGATCACTGGGAGACTCGAACCTGGGCCACAGTGGTGGGCGTGGTCGGCAACATCCGTCAGCGCGATCTCACCCGTGAAGCGCGGCCCGCCTTCTACTTCGCGTATACGCAGCGGCCGTTCCGCAGCTGGTCGATGACCGCGGTCATACGGCCGGTGAAGGGGAATCCTGCATCGGTCACGAGCAGCGTGCGTGCTGCGATCGCAGATCTGGATCGCAACGTGCCGGTCCGCTTCGCCACGCTCGACCAGCGGGTCGGCGATGCGCTGTCCACGCGCCGATTCATCATGATGCTGGTCGGAGTGTTTGCGCTGATCGCTCTGCTGCTCGCGAGTGTGGGCGTGTTCGGCGTGGTTGCCTACGCAGTTGCGCGCCGGCGTCGTGAAATCGGCATTCGGATCGCACTCGGCGCGGAAGCGCGCACGGTCCGCGCTCAGCTCCAGCGTGATTACCTCACACCGATATTCGGCGGAGCACTGGTAGGCGTGCTGGCTGCCCTCGCACTGACGCGTACGATGGCAGCGCTGCTCTACGAAATCCGGCCGGCTGATCCGCTGACGTTCGCCTCAGTAGTGGCGCTGCTGGCCGCGGTTGGGTGGCTGGCCAGCTTTGTCCCGGCACTGCGCTCCAGTCGCGCCGATCCGCTGGAGACCATGCGGGCGGAGTGACGTTCGGCCTTGCAATGCCTGAAAAACCGCCGCTATTCGTCGGCGCAATCGCCACGACAAAATCGTGGCCAGGTGCTTACATTGTGCCGCGATTGAACCAACCCTTCGATCTGTGAGGCACGATGCCGAACCTCGATCGGCCCCTTCTGGTCAAGCTGCGCCCGACCACCGCGCTTCGAGCGGCGGAGTCGCGTGTGAACCTGCGGCCGCTGTATGACACGGCGGAGTCGGCGGCCGCGACCCTCGGCATCGGAGCTGAGCCGCAGTGGTTCCTGGCCGACCTGCCGGATGCCGCGGCCTTACCGTGGGATACCGCGCACGCGCGAGTCGCGGATCAACTCGGCGTTGCCGAATCGGATGTGGTGTTCGCCGAGCCCGACATCGTGCACAGCATCTTCCAGGAAGAAGACCAGGCGGTGAGTGGTGCTCGACTGGGCGCAGTCGGCAAGGACTGCAAGAAGATCGAGCAGGAGGAAAAAAACGTAGCCAAGGGTCCAAGCAATGCCTGGCACCTCGGCGACGAATTCTCTCAGCTGGGCAAGGCGCGTGATGCGGTGACGTTTACCGATCCTCGCACGCGCATCGGCCAGCTCGATACCGGTTACACGCCCGACCACAAGACGCTGCCGAAAGGTCTGCCGCACATCCTCGAACGCAATTTCGTCGACCAGGACAAGGATTCCACTGCGGCGGATCCGGACAATCGCGCGTTTCCCGGACTCGACAATTCCGGTCACGGCACTGGCACGCTCAGCATTCTGGCGGGACGGGATGACCCCGAGTTCGGCATTCTGCTGGGTGGCGCGCCCGAAGCGGAGGTGGTGCCGTTGCGCATCGCCGACAGTGTCGTGCTGCTGAGGACCAGCGCGTTTGCGCGCGCGCTCAATTACGCGACCAACAACGCGTTCGATGTCATCTCGATGAGCATGGGCGGGCTGCCGTCGGAGGCCTGGCGCGAGGCGGTCGACCGCGCGTACCTGGCGGGCATCTGTATGGTTACGGCGGCCGGCAACAACTTCAGCGGTGTGCCCACGCGCAACATCGTTTACCCCGCGCGCTACGGTCGCGTGATTGCGGCCTGCGGCGTCATGGCAAACGGTAAGCCCTATGCACGGCTGCCCGGCGCGCGGACCATGGAAGGCAATTTCGGTCCGGACAAAGTCATGACCCACGCACTGGCGGCGTACACGCCCAACATCCCATGGGCCGTGTATGGCTGTCCGTCGATCGTGCGGCGCAATGGTGCCGGCACCTCGAGCGCGACGCCGCAAATCGCCGCCGCGGCCGCGCTCTGGTTCGAGAAATACAAGTCGGTGCTGCCGCGCGACTGGCGCAGAGTGGAAGCCGTGCGCAATGCGCTGTTCAGTACGGCTAAATCGAAGCAGACCCATCGAAAGGAATTCGGCAATGGCATTCTGCAGGCGTTTTCGGCACTGAGCGTAAAGCCGGATCTCACGCGCAAGCAGACCAAATCCGACAGCGATTCGTTTTCATTCCTGCGAGTCATCACCGGCCTCGGCATCGCGGAGCGTCCACCGCGCGAGCTCATGTTCAACCTCGAGGTGTCGCAGCGCTGGCTGCTCAACCAGGAGCTTCAAAAGCTGGTGCCGGATCCGGATGATGTGAAGTTGTCCGAGACCGAGACGCGCAAAGTGATGGAGCTGATCATCGAGGATGAAGACAGCTCGGAGGCGCTGCGCAAACATGTCGCTTCACGCTATACCGTTTTCACCGGCTCCTCGGCCAAGCGCACGAAACGAACGGAGAAGATCGTTCCGCCGGTTCTGCCGGTTTGCGAAGCCCAGCCAACGCTGTCGAATCCGCCGTACCGGCGCCTGCGCGCGTATGCGGTGGACCCCAGTTTCTCGACCCAGCTGAACACGGCGGGCATCAACGAGGTGACGCTCAACGTTCGCTGGGAAGACCTGCAGAGGGGTCCGGTGGGCGAATACCTCGCGGTCGAGGACGTGAAAATTGCCGGCCAAGCGAACCCGGTAAATCTCAACGATCCGCGACTGCTGGCGCAGGATGGCTGGGCACCGTCCGAAGGCAATCCGCAGTTTCATCAGCAGATGGTGTACGCGGTTGCGATGAAGACCATCGAGCATTTTGAGCGCGCATTGGGGCGGCCCGTGCTGTGGCGGCCCGGATTCAACGAGGACAAGCCGCTGGATGACAGCATTTTCACACAGCGCCTCACGGTAAAGCCCCACGCGCTTCGACAAGCCAACGCGTTCTACAGTCCGCACGAAACGGCCCTGCTGTTCGGCTACTTCGAGACCGCCGCTGATCAGCAGGGCGAGCACATGCCGGGCAGCCGCGTGTATTCCTGCCTCTCCCACGACATCGTTGCCCACGAGACGACACACGCCATCCTGGACGGCATGCAACGCCGCTTCAATGAGCCAACCAACCCGGATGTGCTGGCCTTTCACGAAGGCTTCGCTGATATCGTAGCCCTGCTGCAGCACTTCACGATGCGAAGCCTGGTCGAGAACGAGGTGCGGCGCACGCGCGGCGACATCGAAGCCGAGAGCATACTGGGCAGCCTGGCCATCCAGTTTGGCAAAGCCAGCGGAGGCCGTGGTGCGCTGCGCGAGGCGATTGGCCGGATGGAGGATGGGGTCTGGAAACGGTCAAAGCCAGATCCCAAGGAATTGCAGACCCGAATCACACCGCATTCCCGTGGCGCCATCCTGGTGGCCGCGGTGTTCGACGCATTCCTGGCGATCTACAAAGCACGCATCGCCGACCTGATCCGGATCAATACCGGTGGCACCGGCGTACTGCCGAACGGTGCGATTCATCCTGATCTGGTTGGGCGGCTCACCGACGAGGCGACCAAGTCTGCCGTTCATGTGCTCAACATGTGCATTCGCGCGATCGACTACCTGCCGCCGGTGGACGTCACCTTCTTCGAGTACCTGCGCGCGCTGATCACCGCCGACTATGACCTGGTGCGCAACGACCATCACAACTACCGCGTAGCGTTTGTCGAGGCGTTCCGCCGGCGCGGCATTTACCCGGTTACGCTCGAAGACCCGGCCAGTGACGCGCTGCGCACGCTTTCGGTCGATACGCTGCGTTGGCAAGGTCTGGATCATTCCACGTTCTGGTCGAACACCGCGCTCAGAAACAAATACATTGCCATCGTCGAGCGATTGAAGAAATTCGCGAACAAGTGCATGTATCTCTCCGATCGCCGGCAGTTGTTCGAGGAAACCCGTAACGAGAGGGCGGCGCTGCAGGTCGAGTTGCGTAAGGTGCTCAAGGCTGCGCCCAAACTGACCGAAGCGCTGGGCCTGGACCCGAAGCGCTCCTTCGAGGTGCACGAGTTGCGGCCGGCCATGCGCGTGAGTCCGGATGGCAAATACATCCCACAGGTTGTGCTGGTGCTGCTGCAATCGGAAAAGGTCCGGGCTGATAAATCGGATGCCGTTCCCGCGCACACGTTCCGGGGCGGCTCGACGCTGGTCGTGGACCTGTCGGTGCCCGAGGTGAAGTACTGCATCCTGAAACGGGTGCTGAGCGCGAGCAGAAGAGGCAGAACCTCGAATCACCTTCGTGACATGGCCGCGGATCCACTGCGCGCGCTCTTCCTTTCACCCGACCAGCGGGAACCGTTTGCGGCACTACATTCGCTGGCCGACGATGGCTTGTAGATTTCCCTCCCACCTTCAGCTCCGAACCGGCCATGGCAAACACGTACATCAATGACGTCGGCGGCAAGTTCAAGACTGCTCTCAAGGACGATAACGACAAGACGGTCAGGTACCTGCTGTGGGGCGATCCGGTTCGTGTGCTCCGCAAGGAGGGCGATCTCGCCAGGGTGAAGGCGCGCGGCCGGGTGGGCTGGGTCCCGAAGGCTGTGCTCACCGAGCAGGGTCTGCTCGAGCTGTACGTCATTGACGTGGGCCAGGGTGACGGCGTGTTGATGCGGACGCCGAACGACGCCTGGCATCTGATTGACGCCGGCGTCGCCAATGAGAGTCAGATGACCAAGAAGGGAGCTGCGAACTTCATCCGCTGGAAGTTCCTCGACGACCTGGACCAGGACGCGGTCACGCTGGAGAACGTCATCCTTTCGCATATGGACTACGACCACTACGGCGGTATGATCGATCTGTTCACCGGCGTGGTGCAGCGGCCGGATCGCACCTTCGACATCGAGGTCGAGAACTTCTATCACAACGGCATGGGTCGTTTCGGCGCGGCGCCCAGGCTGGGCAAGACCGTGAAGGGAACCGTGCCACCGCTGCCGTTCGACGACTACCGGATCCAGCGCGACGACGACTTCATCACGGAGCTGCTGGATCGCAAGAATTCGTTCGGGCAGCCGGCTCGCCCGTTCGAGGCGACCTTTGCCCGCTTTGCGAAGCTGGTTGCCAAGGTGCCGAAGACGGTGCGGCGACTATCCCAGCTGGACGAGTATCTGCCCGGTTATGGCGCCGGCTCCGATGTAGTGGTGCGCGTACTCGGCCCAATCCTGGAGGAAGCCAAGCCTGGGGTCAGGGGATTGCGCGAGCTGGGCAGCGAAAGCCTTACGCGCAACGGGCATTCGATTGTGCTGCGCATCGAGTATGACAAAGTGCGCATCCTGCTTACCGGCGATTTGAATACCGCATCGCAACGGCTGCTGCTCAGTTACCACGACCTGCTCGAGTTTGCGTCCGATGTGGCCAAGGGCTGCCACCACGGATCCGACGACATCGACCTGCGCTTCGTCCGCGCCATGAAAGCGCGCACCACGATCGTGTCATCGGGCGACAATGAAGATTACGCGCACCCGCGGCCGCGCGTACTGGGCGCGTCCGCCCGGTATGGTCGCGAGTCCAAGAGCGTGAAAGGTGAGGTGCTCCCGCCCTTGCTGTATTCCACGGAGCTCGCGCGCTCCGTCCGCCTCGCTTACGCCGCCGCCGTACGACCGGATGGAAACAGCCAACTGGAAATCCCGGCCAAAAATGCGGAGATCAAGGCACTCGAAACCAAAGCGCTGTTCATGCCCCTCGATGACATCCCGATCTCGACCGATCTGATCTACGGGTTGATCAATGTGCGCACAGACGGTACGCGTGTGCTGTGCGCATACATGAAAGAACAATCGCAGGACTTCGATGTGGAGGTCTTCCGTGCGGGTGTGGAGCCCTAATGTGCACGCACGCAATTCCCGGAAGAGCCCAATTGGAAAAATGGCGCGCGGATCTGAGGCGATCCGAATCATTCAAAGACACGCCAACCATTCAAGACCCGCGCGTCGCCGCCCTCTAACATTCAGGAATACCCTGATTTGAGGAGGCTAACATGTCGAGGAGCGGTCTATTTCTACCCGTTGTTTTCCTGTTGTCAGCGTGTGACGCCGGACGGCCGGTGGAGCCAGGAGTCACGGCGAGCGATGCTGCGCCGTCATTCGCAGTTGGTCAAAGGGTGGTGGGCCACGTAAACGGTGAGGGCGTTGTCGACGTGGGCGTCCCGATGGACTTCGTCATGACCGCCTTGCTGCGCGCCGACGGCAGCGCAACCGGCGAGGCCTTCCATCATGCGCTGCTGGGCGCGAACGTGATCGAGTTCCGCACCCGGGTCACTTGCGTGTCAATCGATGCGGCCAACCATCGCGGCTGGGTCGGTGGCGTGATTACCGAGAACAACTCAACGGACCCCGCACGACTTCAGCCCCGAAACCAGGTAGGCCGCGACATCTGGTGGCGCGTCGTGGACTACGACAACGGTCAGTCGGGCACCGTGGACCGCTCCACGTTTATCGGCTTTACGGGCGACGCCAATATCCAGACATCGGCGGAGTACTGCGCCGTACGGCCCTGGCCGGGCCCGAACGACACGCCACCGCAGCCGGTGGACGCCCGCACCGGTCCGCTGCTGTCCGGCAATATCTCGGTGGAATTGAAGTAGCTGGCCGTACGGTGCCGCACCGTGCCCACTCCGCGCGCTACGCTGCTACGGAGCGGAGGACGAGCGAGACAACGTACCGGTCGTCGAAAGTGTGAAGCGGCTCGAGCGAGCGTTTACCGCTGGCGGCAACCGCGCCGGCCGGGTGGTCGTCATCGAAGGAACCGGTCACAGCTTGATGGATCACGAGACTCACGAATTGCATGCGCGCTTCGTGAGCCTGCTGGCGCAATGGCTGCGCAACGCAACGCCACAGCCGGGGTGATTACTCCCGGACCTGGCACAGTGTCCGAAATGCTTCACTTCTTCGGTCGTAGCCCCTCGAGCCGTGGTTTCGCCTGTGGGTCGTTCGGATTGATGGCAAGCGCGCGCTGCAGACTCGCGATGGCGGACGCTGTGTCCGCGACGGCGAGGTGGCCTTCGGCGGCCTGGCGGTGCGCGAAGCCCGAAGCAGGCACGAACTCGGTATTGAGCACATAAAACCGCACAGCATCCGCGAGCCTCCCGCGCCTGCGCAGCGCCGTCCCCATATCTGCGAGCGGAACTTCGCCGAAGTCGTACGCCGCACGCCCGTAGTACCGGGTACGCAGACTGCGATACGCGGCTTCGGCGGAGTCGGCGCCGGCCGCATCGTAAGCGGTGAGGAGGAGCTGCTGGAGCGGACGCGGCTCCGCTACGCCGTGATGACACGTCGCGCAGGTCACGACCATGCGCGGATCGCGCCGGTCGGCCAACGTCGTTAGATGCTCGTTATTGATGGCCTGAACCATTCGGAGCATCGCACGCGCTTTGACCTTGGGTGCCTTGTCATCGGCTGCGAAGTCGTACGATTCGATCGGATCCTGTTCCCGCCCAACGTGACAGTAGGTGCAGCGCACGCCGAGCGCGCGTGTGAACGCCGCCATGGTATCAATAAGAGCGCGTATCGGGATGTCGCTGGGTATGACCTTGAGATTCCTGGTACGCTCCGGCGGCCACTGCGCCGAAGCAGACGAAGGCATCAGGGTCGCAAACAGTGCAACAACGAGCAGTTGACGCATTGGTTTCCTCGCAGGGACCCGGGATTGTTAGGCAGGAATACGCTGCAATGCAGGTGGCGTGTGACCGGAGGGCTGCGTCGCGTGGCGAGCCGGACCGGGGTTGCGTTGATCCGACCAGAAAAATCGTCAATGCGCCCGCAGTTGAGCAGGTGTCCTGCCGAGTCGGACTTTGCATTCCCGGGTCAGATGACTTTGATCCGAATACCCTGCGGCCAGGGCGATCTGAGCCAGAGGCAGGTTGGTTGTGGTGATGCGCTCGACCGCGGATTGCAGACGGAGCGATCGCGCGTAGGAACCGATGCTCATCCCGAAATGGCGCCGGAACGAGCGCGCCAGATGGCTGGCGTCGACCCCGACTGTGTGCGCAATCTCGCGCAGCAATACACCCGTCCGGTAGTGTTCGTGCACACAGTCGCGCGCGGCCAGCAGCCAGGGCGCGGGCTTTGCGCCTCGTTCGCAGATCAACCGCAACCGCGCTGCGAAGCTCAGCATCCCAATGACCCGCGCTTCCACCGCGAGTGGGGTCAGGGCGTCCGGCGCTCGGATCTCATCGACCAGGCGCCAGGCATCGAGAGTAAGCGAGGAGCGGTGCAAGTAGTTCACCGAGGCCAGGAAGGGCTGCAACGGCTCGAGTGGTCCTGCCGGCTCGATCACGGGTTCGATGACGATGACGCGGGCGCCCTCGTCCCCGACCAGATTCGTGTGCGTTTCCTCATGCGGCTCAGTCCACACGGAATGAGGCTGACAGTCGAGGGACCGCTTTGCGATCCGGGTCTCGAACGAGCCCTTGATCATCACCCCAAAGATGGTTCGGGCGTGTGTGTGCGGATGCAACACCGCGCCAGGATCAAACCAGGCCTCGGTCACGTCAAAGAGAGAGGTTCGGAGTGACTCGGATCGGCAGCTTCCGTCGGTGACGGGTACACGCGTCTTTTTCACATTCTCTTTCTGATGCGTTCCACCGTACAACGCGCGACCGGGTGCCGAGAACTACAGCAGGGCCCGAAGTAACCGCTGTTTGCCGTGTAGTAAATGCGGTGGAATCAGTTGCGCGGGTGAAGGACGGCCACGCCGTCGGGTGTTCCCGGCAAAGTGACCGATGCGAGCACGGTCATGGTGGCCACATCCATCAAGGTGAGCAAACCGCCCTCGGGATGTGTGATGTAGGCGCGCCGGTCATCCGGGCTCAGGGCGATGACTTTGGGGCCTGCGGCGACGCGAACCGCACCGGTTCTGCGGTAGGTCGCCACATCGAACGCGAGCACGGAGTCCCGGGCGACTACCAGCGCGGTGTGTCCGCCCGATGTGAACCGGACCCGGCTCGCGGTTGTGCTGACGCGCTGTTGATTCAAGATCGCGCCGGTGCGCGCGTCGTACACGGAGAGGTAGCCATCCTTGAAGTTTCCGACCAGATCTGGCGAGCGTCGCCTGTGGGCACGGCATCGATCTCGCCATCGCGTGCGGCAAACGACCGTTGAATGCCGGTGGCCGGCGTGAGCAGGGTGACCGCTGCGCCTTCGAGATTGGCAATGACCAGCGTGCCATCCGGCCGGGCGGTTTCGAGCATCCAGCCACCCGGCCGATCAACGGGAAAGCGCTGCAAGACCGTACCGGATGCTGCGCTCAATCCCAGCACAAGGTTTTGTTCTCCCGATGCGGTCCACACGAGCGTGCCATCGGCGCTGGCGGCCACATCGTGCACTCGAATTGAATCCGGCAGCATCCAGGTCGCGCTGACGCGTGGCCGCTCGACCGCATCGATGACGGTGATGGAATGATCGCCCGTGTTGGCGATGAAAGCGCGTCGTCCGTCGGGCGCGGCTGCGATCTCGTGGGGATTGTGACCGACCGGCAAGGTGGCCACCCGGGCCAGCGTGTGTGCATCGAGCAGGACGACGCTGTCCCGAGCCGAGAGGGCCACGGCGACCAATTCCGTTTCGGATGGTCGCAGCGACACGCGATAAAGGCGGATTGGACTCATGGTCGCCGAATCGATGGTGCCTGCGTTCATTCGGTCGATCTGACCGTTGCCAATGAACACATACTCGCCGTTCACCACCTCGCCGGTGGTCGACGTACGCAGGTCTTCCGGGTTGGCTACGATCAGCTCGCGCCCGACGATCGCGCGCTGCGATGCGCCAAGCGGATAGCGGGCCACGCGCGCGTTGTTACCGGGGTGATGCGCGATCAACGCACCGTCTGCGAAGGCCAATCCATCGATGCCCGTAATGTCGATCGAGTCGGGCACACTCAATCGCCAGGATTGAGCATCGCTCGAGGAGACCACTCGAATATGATCGCGGTCGGCGATGAACAGCTGACTGCCATCGCCCGAGATCGTGATGCCGTTGGGACTGCGGAACGGCGCCGACACGGCGAGTACCTCGAGCCGAACTGCTGACGGGCGCAGCACCCAAACCCGAGCCGCGGATGAGTCGGTAAGGTAAACCGTGCCGTCAGGCGCTGTAGTGATGTCGTTGAAGAAGTGCGTGCCGGCGGCAGATACCGGGTACCGCGCTCTGAACGCACCGGTCGCAGCGTCGAATGCGTACAGCGCCGACACTGTCGTATCGGACGGCACATCGAAGCGCCGGTTGCTGGTGACCCAAAGCACGCCGCGGAGGGAATCGACGTGAATGCCCGCGACCGAGCCAAGTCCGTGACTCCGCGCGGCCACCCGATCTCGAACCGTTCCATCGGCCGCGATCGCCACGATCTTGTTTTTGTGCAGACTGCCCACCACAACGCTTTGGGTCCCGGGATCCCAGGCCGTCCCCTCGAGTACCAGGTCTCGCTCGGCCAGCACGGCCCAGACGGTAGCGCGCGCTACTACCTGCCCCCCGATGGTTGAGGGCAGCAGTGAGAAAAGGACAAGAAGCGCTCCACGCGATGTGTGCATTGCGCCAAACTAACTCGAGCGATGCCGCAACGATTGTAGATTCTTGCCGCCCGGCGGAATGCAATTTCCCGCCCAGAGCGAGTCAATCCGATGCGACACGCATGTGCGGCACGAATCCATCGCCCACCTGGCTGCGATTCGACACGTAGTGGCCCGGCGTGATGCCGGTGAGCTGATTGAACTCGTGGATGAGATGGGACTGATCCGTGTAGCCGTGCCGGACCGCGAGCTGCGCCCAGGGCGGCCTGGTGCTTTCGCCAATCGCCTCCAGCACGCTGCGCAGTCGCTGCACCCGCTGGAACTGCTTGGGCTTGAGACCGACCTCGCGCTCGAAAAGCGCGATGAGTTGCCGGTGGCTGAGACCGTGCGCTGCCGCCACTGCGGTGATCGATGACCTGGACGTAGCGGCCACTGCGCAGCAAAGAGAGTGGGTGCGGGCCAGTTCGCCTTCTACGCTGCGCCGCGCCACGTGTTGCAGCAGCGCTCGTTGCACGATCGAGACGCGCGCAGCAGAAGCGCGGGTCGCATGTAGCTGGTCGCGGATCCGATCGACCGCCGAACCCCAGAAAACATCCAGATCGACCATTTGCTCGCGCAGCTCACTGGCTGCGACGCCCAACACCTGCGCGACCGCGCCCGCGCGCAGCCGGAGCCCGACGATATCACAATCGATCACTTCTTTCGCGACCAGGAGATTGCGCGCCCGCGGACCGACCACCCACGCGGCGCGCGGTGAGGTTCCCGCCGCGGCGCAACCCGTGTACACGTGCCGGCCGCCCGAGCCCAGGTTGAAGTAGATCTCCGCACAGGCATCGGGTAGCGCGGCTTCGACCAGCGTACGGCACCGCGCCGCGCACATGGTCCAGGATTCTTCGACCACGGCTGCTGCCGCGCCGCGCGCGTCGTGCCGGGAATAATGGAAGTCCGCGCTCACCGAGTCGCCTGAGGAAGGAGAATGAAACGTACACGGTGGCCCGTCGCGCGACGAGTCGATTCGCCGAGTCCGCGGTCGCGACCACAACATGACGTCAGTTTTGCACAGCTACCGGGTGCTGGTCACTCTCGTCACATCAGAACCGTCGGGCCTCATCCGGTAGATGTCGTTCATGGGCCGGTCGCGCGTCGACCTGAAGAGGAGGTAAGCGCCGTCCGGCGTCCAGCCCAGCGGAGTATCCCGCGCGGGACTGCGTGTGATGTTGCGCACATTCGATCCATCAGCGTTCATCATGTAGACCTCATCGTTCCCGTCGCGACTGGTCCAAAACGCGATGCTCGAGCCGTCGGGCGCCCAGGATGGCAGTCCCGAATGGCCGGGCACGGTCGTGGTGAGCTGGGTCTGCCCGGTTCCGTCAGCATTCATTACCTGGATTTCGCCATGGCCGGCGCGCGAGGAGGAGAAGGCGATCCTCTTTCCATCCGGCGACCACGCCGGTGCCCCGGCGCCCGCGCTGTCTCGAGTGAGAGCGCTTTGCGCGGACCCATCCGTGTTCATCACGTAAACCTGGGGGCGGCCGTCGCGCTCGGACCGGAACGCGATGGACCGGCCGTCCGGCGACCACGCTGGCTCGGAATTGTGCGCGGCACCGCGCGTAAGTTGCGCGAGGTTCGATCCATCCGGACCCATCGTGTAGATTTCCTGATGTCCATCGCGGACGGAAACGAACGCGATTCGAGACCCGTCGGGCGACCACGCGGGCATATAGTCGACCGAAGGATGATCGGTGAGCCGCCGCATGCTGCTGCCTTCGACATTCGCGATATGCACGTCCCAGTTTCCCGCGATGCCCTTGACCACGAGCAGCCGTTTTCCATCCGGTGACTGGTCGGCATCGATGACCACCGTGTCCGGCGGTGGCGGAGGTGCGGGCGGCGTCGTGCAACTCGCCCGCTTCATCGGAAAATCAATCCCGCGCGTCGTGTTGTTGGGTCCCGGGCCCTCCACCCGCACGACGATCGAATCGGCGCGCACGCGCCGATACCGAATGACCTGCGGAAAATCGTGCGCGCGATTCTCGAAGACCAACACCTGATTCGATGCGGCGGTCGCCTTGAAGTCCGTCTCGCGCTGTCCCGACGGAATCGCAGTGTAAACCAGGGTGTCGCCGCGTGCACTGAGGCGCAGATGCTCGAACTCGCGCGCCACTCCGCCGACGGTCGTGCGGCTCGCGCCCAGCATGACCCCACCCGCCGGGGGCATCCACATCTCCATGGTCGCTCGATTGGCCGCGCGCAACTCCCAGCAGCCGGCCAGCCAGGCAGCGCGATCGATCGGGCTGCTTTGCTGCGCGCTCGCGCTGGAAAACGCGCTTGCCATCGTCACCAGGACCACTCCATGAAAACGCACCAGGTACCTCGCCGTGAACGCCGACCTCATCTACGCGCGATAGTTGCCCACGCGCATTGGTTTCCTCCGATCGCTCATACACTAATCCGTGCCCGGACCGCCGTCGACCAATCGGGCCGAGTCGCACTCCGGGAGGGACGAACTGCGGGATGCGGTTGCGCCGCAATACGCAAATGTCGCTTCCCGACGCTCTTCGCGCCCGCCGGGCACTCTCCCCAGAGAAACGCTCGTACAGCCGGCATCACGACATCCGGTAATCAACACGTTGATGAATAGCTGACCAGGGAAACGCGCTCCGCAAGGGCCATGCAACCAACTGAATGGTCCCCGTGTCCAACCACTAGGTTTGCCATAAACTGAGTCGGAGCATTGCGCATGGCACGATTCGACGCGACGGCGCTGCTGCCGCTGCCGCCGCTCTCATTTTACATCCTCCTGGCATTGGGCGAGGGCGAAGCCCATGGCTGGGCGATCATCAAGCGGATCCGGGAGCTGACCGCGGGGCAAAGCGATCCCAGCTCGGGGTCGCTGTACCTCGGCATGTTGCGGCTGGAAGAGCAGGGGCTGCTCGAGGAGCGCGCGGCAAAGGATGCTGATGTGGATACCCGGCGCAGGTACTACCGGCTGACCGCGTTCGGACGGAAGGTCGCGCGCGAGGAGGCGGGACGGATGGCGCGTCTGGTGGAGCACGCGCGCCGGCGCCGTCTCCTGCCACATTCGCCGGGCGGCGCATGAAACGAATGCGACTGCGTCGCGTTTGCGCGGCGGTGTTCAGGCAGTCACTGCGGTTGTTGCCTCCGTCGTTTCGTTCGCGCGTCGGCGCTGAGATGATGCACACGTTCGGATCGCGGCTGCGCGAGAGTACCACCACGACCGCTGTGTTGCGCGTCACGATTCGCGAACTGACGGGTGTCGCTCTGACGTCGGCCCGCCTGCTGCTGACAGGACCTCATCCACGGACACGATCACCCAACAGGCTATCCTTTATGGACCACCTCCGACTGGACCTCGCGTTTGCCGTGCGCGCATTTGCGCGGCGCCCCGGCTTCACGCTCCTGGTCATCATTACGTTCGGCCTGGGGATTGGCGCGACCACTGCGATGTTCAGTGTGGTCGACGCAGTGTTGCTGCGACCTCTGCCCTATCCGAACGCGGAGCAGATCGTCGCGATCTATCCGACTCTGCCCGAGTGGCGGAATACGGGACTCCACGCACACTGGGAGCGGGCCAGCTTCTCGAATCCGGAGCTGCTCGATTTCCAGCGGCTGCAGACGTCGTTCGAGAGCGTAGCTGGGTACTCCGGCACGCGCGCAACGCTGCTCGTGGGCGGCGCCCCCGAGCGCATTCAAATCGGCATCGGATCGCCGGATTTGTTTCCGCTGCTCGGAGCTCGGCCGCATCTGGGGCGTTTGTTCGCAGCCGACGACCTGTCGTCGACAATCGTGCTGACGCATGGACTGTGGCAGCGTCGGTTTGGTGGTGATTCGGAGGTCCTGGGGCGGACGATTCAGCTCAACGGACAGGCGCATCAAGTGGTAGGTGTGCTGCCGGCGGGCTTCGAGGTGGCCGGGTTCGCGGCGGATTTATGGCGGCCGATTG
>JBBDWZ010000175.1:0-25393 GCA_040902615.1 Gemmatimonadota bacterium
CACATACATTACCGCCGTCAAAGACGGCGGATTGTCACATTGGATTCAAATTTCGAACAGTTAATGAGTCACACCCATCCTTGGTCAGGCGGTTTTGGTTTTAGCAACGCCTACAGCCCAGTCTTCGCAACCAATCGAAGGAATCGTGGATCGTTACGCAGTGGGTCGAGCTGAGGATCGACCCGAATGAACGCGATGGAGTGTGAGCGCTCTTCAACCGCGCGTTCGAGCAAATCGAGTGCACGATTGGATTTACCGAGCGCGAGCTGGACTTTCGCGAGCTCGTAGGCAGGTGCGTAGCCATATTTTCCGTGATCGAGTTGGTCGAGCAATGCGGTTGCGGTGGTGCGGTTACCACGCAGAGCTTCGACGCGGGCGAGTGCACTGACGTAGATCGCGCTGCCGCCAGAGAGTTCGACCCCGTGTTGGAGGGCAAGGCGGGCGGTATCGAGGTCATGCAATTCTTCCCGCACCCAGCCGCGCCAGAGGTAGGCCAGCTGAAACGTGGAGTCGAGACTCAGCGTTTCGCGGAGTTGTTGATCGGCCTGGGGATAGCTGCGCGCGAAGTACTGGCTCCAACCGAGGGCGGCACTGGCGATAAGGGAGAGTGGATCGAGGCGTTGAGCCTGCCGCATGGTGCGTTGGCCCTCGGCAAAGCGTCCCGCCGCGGTGAGCAGGTTGGCATACCATTGATACCCGGTGGAGTAGTTTGGATCGAGCTGGAGCGCGTGCTGAAACTGTTCTTCTGCCCGCTTGAAATTCCATCGGTAATAGAGCTCGACGTAGCCCAGCGTAGCATACGCGGCGGCGAAGCGGGCATCGAGTTCGAGCGCGCGCGCGGCCGCGGCTTCCGCGCGCGGAAACGCAGTGCGGGGTTGGAGATAATCGTAGAAGCCGCAGATCGCATACGCGTCCGCGAGACCGCCCCAGGCACGGGCATAGGCGGGCGAAAGCTTGACCGCTTTCTCGAAGTAGTCGACTGCGAGCGCGAGATCGCGCTGGCTGCGACGATGCCAATGGTATCGCCCTCTCAGGTACAAGTCGTAGGATGCCGAGTCGATCGGAGTGCTGCTCATGGCGGCGGTTTCCTGATCGAGCAGCCGGCCCTTCAGCGTACTCACGATGGCCCGGGCGATTTCCTCCTGCACCGTGATCGGGTCATCGCTCGGTCGATCGAAAGAATCCGACCAGAGCTCGTAGCCATTTATGGCATCGACCAGTTGCACATTGATGCGTAACCGTCCGCCGGACTGACGAACGCTACCCTCGAGTACCGTCGAAACACCAAGCCTTCGGCCCGCCTCCTTCACGTCGATCGACGCGCCCTTCAAGGCGAAAACCGAGGTGCGAGCGGCCACCTTGAGGTCGGTCGCGCGCGAAAGCGTGCTGATCAATTCTTCGGTCAGTCCGTCCGCAAAGTAGACGTGATCGCCGCCTGCGCCGTGGTCGGCAAACGGAAGCACGGCAATACTGTTGTTTTCGACCATTGCCGCGCGCGACCGTTTCTGGTAACCGACAATCGCAACCGCTCCTGCAATCACGATGGCGAGGATTGCGATCGCGAAGCTGCGAATACGGCGCCGTTCGGTCGTAGACGGTATCGGGACCGATGCAGGCGCGGACGGCAGCGGGACTGGCAGGTCACCGATATGAACCAGTGCGGCGGTTTCGACGGGCGCTCGCGCTTTCACAGGCACCAGGGCATGCGAGAGCTGCGCAACGGGCGCAGGTGCGCGTAAACGCTCGATTGCCTGCAGCCATTCTTCACCGGGCTCAATACCGAGCTCTTCGCGCAGCAAGGTCTCGTGCGCCCGCGCGTGCTGCAGAGCGGCGGCTCGCTCGCCCACGGCATCCAGCACGCCGATGAGCCGAAGTGCAATGCGCGAGCTGAAGGGTTCCTGCACGGCGAGCGACCGAAGACCCTCGGCCGCAGCGCCGAGATCGTCGAGCGCGACCGCCTGGTCGATCAGGGCTTCGAGCGCGCCGACATACGCGCGGCGCAGGCGCTCCCGCTCGGCGTCGAGCCATTGCTCGAACTCGGCGTTGTCCGCGAGCGAAAAGCCATCGAGGAACGGACCGGTATAGAGGTCGACCGCCGCGCGCTGATCACCGCGTTCGAGTGCGGTCTCGAATGCCGCCACATCACTGGGCAGCAACCCCGGGTTGAGCCGCAGCTCTTCTCCCGCCGTTTTGATGACATCAGTTCCAAGCGCCTGGCTGATGCGATACAGGGAGTCGGAAAGCAGGTGTCTTGCGCGCGCCGTATCGGCGTCAGGCCAGAGTAAGGCGCTCAGCTTTTCCCGCCGAATGCCCCGGTCACGTGTCTGGTTGAGAACGGCAAGCAGGGCAAGTCGGTGTTTGTGCGCGGCGGGCCCGAGCAAAGGACCGGTCGCGGTCAACACGGTGGCACCACCGAACAGCTTGAGAGACAACAATTTGATTCAGGCGATAAGGAAGCGAGGCCGGGTCGACGTCGAGACGACAGGGCGTTTCAATCTTAGGCGTGCCAACAATGGGGTGGCAAGAGAAAACGAGCGACCGCTCGAGCTTCTGCCGTACCCGGCACGCACGGAGGATGCATGAAGGTCCATAGACATCGAATTATCAGTGTTGCGGCAATGCTGGTTGCGGCGTGCCGCGAGCCGGCCGAGCCAGATCCTGTGGCGCAGCAACTCGATTCGCTGCGGGCCGTGACCACCGCGTACCAGTCCTTCGCAGCCGCCAAAGCCGCGGGTTACGAAGTCAAGATCACCGAATGCATGGCGGATGCGCAGGGCGCCATGGGGTTCCACTATGGCAAGGGTGCCCTGATTGACGCGAATGTGAGCGCGCTCGAGCCGGAAGTGATGATGTACGAGCCGCACTCGAATGGCGAGCTGAAACTGGTCGGTGTCGAATACGTGGTGCCATTGAGCGAGTGGACGTCCGCAACCCCGCCACAGCTGTATGGACAGACTTTTCAGCGGAACGAAATGTTCCAGGTCTGGGCGCTGCATGCGTGGATCTGGAAAGACAATCCCCAGGGTGTTTTTGCCTCGTGGAATCCGAATGTTTCGTGCGGTGCGAGCGCCAGCCAAACCCGGGCGTCACACGTGGGCGGTTGATTCCGCAGCTGGGGCAAGATCCGGTTTGGATCTGATCCGACCAGCGCGGTCGAGACGCCCTGCGCTGCAGGGCGTTTCCATTTCATTGTCCCTCCGTCTGGCGTGATGACCCTGAACGCCGCAGTCTTCAAGGCACTCTCTTGATTCAGGTGAAATTGCAATGAGGCGAGCGCACGATTTCAGAACGCCATTTCTCATGGTGTTTCTGCTGACGATGACCGGCGGCGCGGCCGCTCAGACACCAGCTCCGGCGCAGCCGCTCGTCATCCGGGCCGCGCGCATGCTGGACGTGGAGTCCGGCCGAATGCTGACCAACGTGCGGATCGTGATCGAAGGCGATCGCATACAGTCGGTCAATCCGGCATCGACGCCTGCGGGAGCGCGGGTCGTGGACCTGGGTGATGTAACACTGCTGCCGGGATTCATCGACGCGCACACACATCTTAGCGGTGAGATCAACGCCAACATGCGGCTCGAGCCGGTCACCGAGACCGAGGTCGATGCTGCGTTCAAGGCGGTCAAGAATGGGCGCACGACATTGATGGCCGGCTTCACCACGGTGCGCGATTTCGGTGGATCGGTGACCGTGGCGCTGGGTCATGCAGTCGAGCGCGGTGATGTGCTGTCACCGCGCGTCGTGCCATCGCGGAACGCACTCGGCATCACAGGAGGGCATTGTGATGGCGGTACCGGCTATGCACCGGGTGTGCTGGAAGCCGGGCCCAAGGACGGTGTAGCGGACGGTCCGTGGGAAGTCGTCGAGGCCGTGCGCTATCAGATCAAACATGGCGCTCAGGTGATCAAGACCTGCGCGACCGCGGGAGTTCTTTCCATGGAAGGACCGGTAGGAGCGCAGCAGTATACGTATGAAGAGCTGAAGGCGATGGTCGAAGAAGCAGCCCGGCACGGCGTGAAGGTGGCCGCGCACGCGCATGGCACCGAGGGCATCAAGGCTGCCGTGCGTGCGGGTGTCGCGTCGATCGAGCACGGCTCCATGCTGGATGAAGAGGCGATCGCATTGATGAAGCAGAACGGTACCTACCTGGTGCCGACTACATATCTGGCGGATCGCATCAACCTGGCGGTGCTGCCGCCGCTGATTCGACGGAAAGCGGAAACCGTGCTTCCGCTGATGCGCGAAAGTCATCGCAAGGCAATCACGCAGGGCGTCAAGGTTGCCTTCGGCACTGACGCAGCGGTGTATCCGCACGGCGAGAACGCCCGCGAGTTCGCCGCCTATGTGAAGCTGGGGATGAAACCGCTGGATGCATTGCGCTCGGCCACGATTAGTGCGGCTGACCTGCTAGGCAAGACGGACCGCGGCACGATCGCAGCGGGCAAACTGGCGGACCTGGTGGCCGTTCCGGGCAATCCGCTGGAAGACATCACGGCGACCGAACGGGTCGTATTCGTGATGCTGGGCGGCAAAGTCGTGAAGGAGGCGGGCCGCCCGACGACCTGATCTGCTCACTGTCCCAATTCATTGGGTTCCCCATAGACAGCTGCTCTTTCTTCATTTCGTTCAGTATTGACTGAACGTACTGACCGTACTACTTTCCGCCCCATGGATAAACAACAGATCGAGGCCGCCAAAAGCGCCTACATCGAGCGTCTCGCCCTGACCGGTGAGGAAGACGGCATGCCGCGGATCGCGGGCCGGCTGATCGGCTACCTCACGATGAACCAGGGTGCCTATTCGCTGGATGAAATTGCGGATGCGCTGCAGGCCAGCAAAGCGTCGGTAAGCACGAATGCGCGGTTGCTGGAGGAGCGGGGGATACTGATTCGGACGAGCTCGCCGGGGGATCGCAGGGATTTTTACGAGATCTCGCCGGCGCCGTGGGAAATGTTCATCAACAATGCGACGCGGAAGGTCCAGAAATCTATGGATGCGGTGGAGGCGACGCTGCCGAAGCTGCCGCCGGAGGATGTCGCGAATCGCCGGTTGAAGGAAGCGCGTCTGTTCTATCGTTTCCTGCTCGATCGATTGGCTGAATGCAAGGTGATGTGGCAGCAGGCGATCCGAGAAGCGGAGCAAAACGGTGAGTTCGATCTGCCGAAGGCGACAGCGAGTGACACGACAAAGGAACCTCAATGAGACGACTAATGGCAGCACTGGTGATGCTGCTGGCTGGCATACCGCCAGGCGTTGCGGCGCAGGGGCCGCAGGACACAGTGCGCTTGACGTTGCAGGAAGCATTGGCGCGCGCGGCGCAGGAGGGCGAGGAGATGCGGCTGGCGCGCTCGCAGATCGATCTGGCGAACGCGCAGACTCGCAATGCACGCGCGACCGCACTGCCGCAGCTGAGTGGCAGCTTTGGGTATACGCGGACCAGGTTGCGGCCACGGTACGCCCGTTCCTGGCTGGACAAACCGCGACTCGGTGGGAAGACCCGTCCGGCGAAGAGCGCGAGGTCGTCGTGCAGGTGTCTCCGGAACAGCGGCATTCGCCGGAAGCGCTGGCAGCTCTGCCGCTGGCAACCACCGAGCGTGCCGACAACGGAGCGGCGGTCATGGTACCGCTCGGCGAGATCGCGCGCATCGAGCGCGGCACGGCGCCTTCGCAAATCGATCGGCAGCGGCTCGAGCGCGTGGCCACGATTGGCGCCAGTACAGCGCCGGAACTGTCTATCTCGGAAGCGTCGAGCGCGATCACTACAGCGCTGGCCGACCTCCAGTTGCCGGAAGGCTACTCTTACAGCCTTGGCGGTGAGACCGAACAACTGGCGGAAACCGGTGGTTACGTGCTCGAGTCGATCGCGCTCGCTGTCATATTGATCTTCCTGATCCTGGCATCGCAGTTCGAGAGCTTCACGCTGCCCTTTGCGATCATGCTGTCACTGCCGTTGTCATTGATCGGCGTGCTGCTGGCGTTGCTGGTCACGAATGACACGCTCAACATGATGTCGATGATCGGCGTCATTATGCTCATGGGTCTGGTGACCAAGAACGCAATTCTGCTGGTGGACAATACAAACCAGCGGCGGGAGGCCGGTGCGGACCGAAGAACGGCGTTGATCGAAGCCGGAGCGGTTCGACACCGTCCCATCATCATGACTACGGCTGCCATGGTCTTCGGCATGCTGCCGATTGCATTGGCACTCGGCGAGGGCGGCGGGTTCCGCGCACCCATGGCACGGGCAGTGATTGGCGGGCTGATTACGTCAACGCTGCTGACCCTGGTTGTGGTGCCGGTGGCGTACACCTACATGGACGACATCGCGTCTTTCGCGAAGCGGCGTTTGCTTTCGGAAGAGAAGACGCGCGCGCTGGCCGAGGAGCGAAAGCTGGCCGGCCTCGAAGTCGAGCCCGCGCTGGGCGACTAACGACAGGGAAGCCCTGATCGGGTCTCCCCAGCTCACCACAATCGGTCGAGCACCCAGGCGACGCGAACTGATAGCAGGTTCGCGTCGAGCGGCGCCGGCCGGTCCGAACGGTTCAGCATCCATTCGACGCGCAAATCCTTTGATTCATCGATGCGGTAGCCTGCAGTCACCTGCAGGCGCTGCACGTCGTAGTCCCAGGGATCTCCGCCATAGGTGTCACCCGCTCCCGCATCATCGAAATGAATCGCGCCCCAGCGCGCGCCCAGGTCTGCGCCCATGCGAAAGCGCAGTGTGGCCTCGAGACTGTACGATAGGCTGCCCAGCGGATCGGGCACATTGGGTGTGTCCTTACGATCGAGGAAGAGCTCGGCTCGAGTCTGCAATCGACCGCGCGCATAGGCTGCGTTGACGCCCCAGATCTGCTGCAGGTAGCTGTCGCGGTCGGTCGAGCTGCGCGCATCGATCGGAAAAGTGTCGAGCGAGGCGGGCAGGTGTGTGCTGAGCCAGGGCCCGCGACTGAATGATGTGCCGAGCTCGAATTCTGGCGAGACCCGAAGACCGAGGTTGCCGACGAACGCTGGGCGCTCGGTCAGGTTCCTGAATCGTTCCCAATCGTAGGTTCGGCTGGCTGGTGACGAATTTATTACGGCCGCGCGAAACGAGACGCGACCAGCCCCGCCGAAGAGCATGGCACCGAGTTGATAGGGAATGCCCCAGATGATCGGCGCCGCTTCCGACTTGCGGTACGACTCGTCGTCATCCTTCCAGCCCAGCAGAACCGCGAGGCTGGGCGCGATGCTGTCAGGCATCAGGGCGGTGCGGTACTCGTAAGGGAACGGCGGCCGGATGAACGGGTCCGCAGTCGTGTGATGGCGCTGCGGGTACTCGCCAAACGGCGAGACAAAGCGGCCGGCCTGCAGGTGCAGGTTGGCTTTGGTCGGGGTGAAGCGAATGAAGGCCTGCTCCGCCCGAAACTCGAATCCGGTGTCGGCCGGAATGGGTCCGCGATCCGCGCGCAGCTCGAGCAGCGCGTACAGGCGATCGCCGAGGAACAGATCGGCGAACAGACTGGCGCGCGGCGCAATGAAGGTCTGCGTGGATGGAATCAACCAGGCGGGATCGTCACCGGGCAGGTATACCGCGGCTTCAATGCGGGCGGAGAGGTCGAGCTGAATCGATCTCTGGGCGGTCAACGGGGTCGCGGCCAGCATAAACGCGATTGCAATCGTGCCGAGCGCGATGGTCGGCTGCGATTCAAGAGCGCGTTTGTGGCTGCGCACGGAAAATATGCGCAGTGCGCGGGAGATGCCCTTGAAATGGCGCTCTCCAGCCGGCTCGATTTCGAACGCGTGCTGTACGCGCTCGCAGGTCACTTCGGTCATCAGGATCTCCTGTGGTTCCGCCTGAGAGCAGAGCCGCGCCGCAATGTTCACCGATTCACCAAGCACCGTGTAATTGAGCCGCCGCAGAGAACCCATGTTGCCGGCCACGGCTTCACCGGTATTAATGCCGATGCCGACGCCCAGCGTTTTCTCGCCGTGTCCGCTGCGCTGACGCGCAAGTGCGGCGACGGCATCGCGGATGCGAATGGCGGCACGGACTGCGCGCAACGGGTCATCGGGCGCGGCAATGGGTGCGCCGAAAATTGCCATGATTTCATCACCCACGTACTTGTCGACCACACCGCCCTCGGCTTCGACGGCATCGCTGGCTTGTTCCATCACCTGGTTGAGCATGGCGATGACGCGCGCCGGTTCCCAACCTTCGGTCATGGCCGTGAAGCCGCGCAAGTCGGCGAACAGTGTTGTTACCTCGCGCGTTTCGCCGCCCAGTACGATCTCTCCACGCATCATCTCCGCCGCAATCTCCGGTGAGACGACTTTGTCGAGCAGACCACGGTACTGCTCCTTGAGCCGTAATCCCTCCGTCATCTGGTTGAACGAGTCCGCCAGGGTTCCAATCTCGTCGGTCGATGGTGAATCGATGTGAACGGAGTAATCGCCCCGGGCAACGCTCTGGGTGGCGAGCACCAGTGAGCGGATCGGCCGAGCCAGTCCGCGGGCGATGAGCAGAGCGAGCACGAGGCCGATCAGCAGCGCACCCAGACCCGCCAGCCGCAACGCGGTCTGAATGCGGCTGAATGGCCTGAGCAGATCGTCGAGTGGAATGGCGGTGATGCGGCGAAAATCAGGCGTCCCGGCCAGCGTGCTGCTCGTAATCGCCCAGGGGTTCCCATTGACGTCCAGCCGATCGGCGCCAGGTGCAACCAGTTGCGCCTCGGTGATCTGGTCGTTGCCGGTGAGCGTGGACGCGTAACAGCGATTGCCCGCCGCGAAGCAGACGTGGCCGCCGCCAGGAGGTCGTATTCTGCTGGCGAAGGCGTTGTCGATTGCATTTGCGAGCAACACGAAACCGTACGGCTCGGTACCCACGCGCAACAGACGGACGTGCAGGTCGTAAAGCCGGTCATCCACGAGCTGATAACCAAACGATGACGTGTCGACGCGCTCGATCATCGCGGTCATCAGAGCCGCCGGCACTGCCGCCGCCGCATCGGGAAGTGCCCTGCCGCTGCGGATGGCTACGATGGGTTTGCCGGTGATGTCGGTGAACGCCACCAGTGTTGCGGTATCGCTGGTCAGCTTCAACTCGTAGCTGACTTGGTCTTCGAAATGTGGAATGTCAGGCTCGCTGTAGGTGGCTTCCAGCAAAAGTACGGGGAAACGACTACCACCCGAGAAGCGCGTGCCCAGACCGTCCAGCCGCTGGCGCTGCACTCTCTGCAACTGGATGAACGCGCTGTCGGTGTTCTGGCGAGTGGTTTGAACGAACTCCTGGGTGACATTGCGAGTTTGAGCGCTGACCACGAGCAGCGCGACGATCAGTATGGGAGCTATCGATCCGACGAGCGCGAGCACGAGCCGCGCGCGGAACGACAACCCGAGCGGGCGGCTCACAGCTTGGCGTCGACTCGGACGCTGCCAGAGGCAGGCACTTGCACCTTCTGGGTCTTGGTGCCGTGGTCGGCATGCCAGATGACCAGCTCGTAGTTGCCGGCCGGCACGTTCTCGATGCGGTAGGTGCCGTCGGCAGCAACCTCTGTGTGATAGCTGTTATCCACGACCACGATCACCGCGCGCATCGACTTGTGAATCTCACAGAAGACATTGACGATGCCGGTCTCGTCGAACTCGACTACCTTTTTTTCGGGGCGGGGAAACCGGCCGAGATCGAAGCGCTTCGTCTTCGAGTATGAAAAAACGTTATGAAAGAACGGATCGCCGTTCTGAAAGTCGACCGTGCTGCCAACCGGTAGGATGTAGAGGTTGGGCGTGAAGGCGGTATCGCGCTGTTCCATGGTGACTTGCCGCGCGGCGGGCGCCGAAGTCGCGGTGCCGCGCAGGAAAACGATGGCATTGAGCGGCTGTACCGACTGCGGCGCGGTCGATCCCGCGTAGCGACTGGCCACGCGGCGAGCGCCACCTTCAGGCACGGTGATGGTGCCGTGAACCGTGGCGGCCGGGAGCGGGCGCGCGTCCACCGTTTGACCGGTCAGAATCATGGACAGCGCGCTGAGAACCAGCAGCTGAATCAGAGTCGTCATTCGATTTCTTCCGGTGGGTATGGGACGGAATCTAACCCGGCGCGGCGCGCCGGGTCCATGATTACGACGCTTCAATCCTTGGTGTAGCGCTCATGCAGACGCACCGGATGCCGCTTGCGTACGCGCAGATTCACAACTTCCACAAAGACCGCGAATGCCATCGCAAAATAGATGTAGCCCTTCGAGATGTGCTGCCCGAAGCCATCGGCCACGAGTACTACGCCGATCAACAGCAGGAAGCTGAGCGCGAGCACCTTGATGGTAGGGTGCGTATCCACGAAGGTGGAAATTGTTCCCGAGAAAAACATCATGAACGCGACGGCCACGACCACAGCGATGATCATGACTCCGAGCTCATCCGCCATACCCACCGCGGTGATGACCGAATCGAGCGAGAACACGATGTCGAGCAGCATGATCTGAATGATCACGCTTCTGAACGAGGCTTCGACGCCTGCCTCGGATGCGCCCTCCTCACCTTCCAGCTTCTGATGGATTTCGTGGGTCGCCTTGTAGATGAGGAACAGCCCGCCAGTCAGCAGGATCAGGTCGCGGCCCGAGAACCCATGGCCGAGGACATGAAAGAACGGCGCCGTCAGCTTGACGATCCAGACGAGGGTGAAGAGCAGGAGAATGCGCATGACCATGGCGAGGGCGAGTCCGACCAGGCGCGCTCGCTTGCGGTCGGCCATGGGCAGCTTGTCGGCCAGGATCGAAATGAAGATCACATTGTCGATGCCGAGCACGACTTCCATGACGGTGAGCGTGCCCAGAGCAATCCACGCTTGCGGATCAGAGAGCCAATCCATGGTTGTGCCTCTCCAGCAGGAATTGGTTTATCGGTCGAAGGCGCGGAGCAGGGCGTTGGCGACCTGCCCGGGCTCCGCGGCCGACATTATCGCTTTAATGACGGCGCAACCGGCCGCACCGGTATCGGCGACCGCCTGGACATTCAAGGGCGTGATCCCGCCGATCGCGACAACGGGCGATGATACCGCCTCGACCACGGTGCGAAGGCCGTCCACACCGATTTGCTCATTCACCACTTCTGCCTTTGAAGTCGTGGCGAAAACGGCGCCGCAGCCAATGTAGGCGGCACCCTCGGTCCGGGCCGCACGCGCGCGTTCCGGCGAGTCGGTCGAGTACCCGAGGAGAAGCTCCGCATACACGGCGTGCGCAGCTGCCACCGGAAGGTCATCAGGACCGAGATGAACGCCGTCGGCGTTCACGCCGTCCGCTATATCCAACCGATCATTGATGAACAGGAGTGCGTGGTGGCGTTGGGTCAGCTCGCGCAGGCGCAGGGCCTGCTCGAACAGCTGCGCACTCGAAGCCTGCTGGTCACGAAGCTGAACCGCCGGGGCGCCGGCAGCCAGTGCTTCCGCGACCACCCATTCGATCGTGCGCGGCGCAGCGAGCCGCTGGTCGGTGATTACGATCAGGCGAAGATCGATCGGTCTACTTGCGCGCGCTGTCACGAGTGGACACAGTGTCGCCGGCCTCCCAGGCGGCGCGGGCGGCGCGTTTGGCGCGGTTGTGCTCGTCGAGTGAGGTGGTGAAAATGTGCGTGCCATCCGGCCGCGCGACGAAATAAAGGAATTTGGTTTGAAGCGGGTTCAACACCGCGTCGATGCCGGCGTCACTGGGCGCCCCGATGGGTCCGGGTGGCAGGCCCCGTATTGCGTAGGTGTTGTACGGATTGTCGGCGACTTTGCGAATGTCGGAGTAGAGCAGGCGCTGGCGATGACTGCCCAGCGCATACTGCACGGTCGGATCGGCCTGCAGCGGGATGCCAATGCGCAGACGGTTGTGATAGACCGACGCAATCTGCGGCATCTCGGAACGCTGTTTGGCTTCTTTCTCGACGATCGATGCCAGGGCAACAACCTCGCGCTCGGTCATGCCGATCGAATCGGCGCGCGCGCGGCGCTCCGGCGTCCACACCTGCTTATAGCGGGCGACCATCTTGGTGATCAGCGAATCGATCGGCGCATCGACCGGAAACTCATAGGTGGCCGGATAGAGATAGCCTTCGAGCGTGGGTCCGGGCACCGCGTACTTCGCGACGAAGGCGGAGTCGATCAGCCGAACGAGGATGGCAGTCGAATCGCCGGCCGTGAAGCGCGCCATTCGCGCGGCTATCCGGTCGAGGCTCCAGCCTTCCGGAATCACGAACCTGGCCTTGAGCGTGTTGCCCTCTCGCAAATCCTCCAGGATGCGGTCCCACGGTTCACCGCGTCGGAAGCCGTAGGTCCCCGGCTGAATCGTTTTGCGAGCGCCGCCGATGCGCGCGTAAAGCTTGAAGACCGGTTTCATGCGGACGATGCCACGTGCGCTCAGCGTGTCGGCTACCTGTGACATCGACGCACCGGTGGGCACCTTGAGCCGGAGCGGATCACCCCTGGGCGTACCGGAGCAAGCCGCGAGGCCGAGCGCAATTACCAGGAGCAGGGGGTTACGCACGTTCGCTCCGATCCAGGAACGTCTGCAGGATCAGCCTGGCAGCGGCCGCATCGACCCGGTCTTTCCGTTCACGCTCACCACGCTTTAGTCCCAGTGATCGCACAGTCTTCTCCGCTACTACCGAAGTCAGCCGCTCATCCAGATAGGAGACCGGCACGCCGGTCCGTTCTGCGAGTTTTGAGCCGAACGTTCTGACCTCCGCGGTCCACTCGGTTTCGGTGCCTTCCAGTGAGAGCGGCAGTCCGATCACAATGTGTGACACGCCCTGCTCCTGTACGAGGGTGGCGATGGCTGCAGTGGGCGGTCGTTTGCCGGCACGCCGGGTGAGTGTAGGGAGCGGTGCCGAGATGGTGCCGGTTGGATCACTGACCGCGAGACCAATGCGTCGCGTGCCGAAGTCGATGCCGAGGATCCGCGCCAACTACACGAGCGCGGCAATGGAGCTATCGACCGCCTCACCTGTGCGCAGACGGCCATACAGCGTGTCCAGGGTGACTGGAGCACCGAACAGGAAGCGGCAGTTGTGATGTCCGGCCGACCGGCACTCGACTTCGAGAACAGCGATGTCCTCACCGGCCGCGCGACCGAGCAGATTGGCCAGTAATCCGGTGGTGAAGAAGCAACTGGGACGCGGCTCGCTGTAAGGCACCGCCTCCACCCAGTTGCTGGTTTCGAGTGCACCCACACCCGGGTGCGCAGGACTGTGGCTGAGAGAGCCCCAGCCGCGCGTGGAAAACAGCTGTGACAGCCGACGCCAGAAAGCGTCTGCGGGGATTTCGCCCACGGCCTGCGCATTGGCTTCGCCGGCCGCGGAAAATGGCTGTGTTAAGGCAACGAAGAGCGCGTCACCGGCGGCATAGCCGGCAGCACGTAGCGAGCTGGCCGCAGCATCGGGTCCAACCTCGTGGATCAGTGATTGGCGAATTGCGGCGAGCGATGCCACCGGCAGCGCAAGTTCGGCCGGTCGCGAGCCAGGACGTCCCATGAGAATCTCCCTTGTTACGACGAACCGTCTAGCAGCTGTCGTAAGTGTTGTTCGTCGATCATTGCGATGCCCAGCTCGCGCGCCTTCTCCGCTTTCGAACCCGGGTCCTCACCCAGCAGCACGTAGTCGGTGGAACGGGTCACGCTGCCAGTAATCCGACCACCATGCCGCTCGATCAAGGAGGTCAGCTCCTTGCGCGGCGATGCGTGCGTACCGGTGATGACGAAGGTCTTGCCCTTGAGCGGCTGCTGCTCGGCCTGTTCGACCGGCTCGATCGAGTTCAACCCGGCGGCACGCAAGCGATCCAGCAACTGCTGGTTTCCTGGAACCTGCACGAACGCAGCGAGAGCAGCCGCCGTGGTCGAGCCGATGCCGTGCACGGTAGCGTAATCGTCGGCGCTGGCCTGCACCAGAGTCTCTAACGAACCGTAATGACGGGCCAGGATCTGCGCGGCATGGCTACCGACGTGACGAATGCCAAGCGCGTACAGCAGCCGGGAGAGCGGCCGGGTTTTCGCCTCGCCGATTCTCGTCAGCAGATTGTTTGCGGAAAGCTCGCCGAAGCCTTCCATGCGCAGCAGGTCGGCCTGGGTCAGGTGAAACAGGTCCGCGTAATCCTCGAGCAGACCCTGGTCGAGCAGCTGCCTGGCCGTCCGCTCACCCAGACCGCGAATATCCATCGCATCCTGGGAAACGAAATGAACCAGCCCCCAATAAATTCGATCCGGACACGATGGGTTCGGACAATAGATCATGACCTCGTCAGCCGGTTTCTCCACCGGTGAGCCGCAGCTTGGACAGTGCTCGGGTATTTGGAATGCGTACTCCCTGCCGGTCCGCTGATCGGTGAGTGGCGATACCACCTGCGGAATGACTTCGCCGGCACGTTTGACCAGCACCATGTCCTTGATCAGCAGACCCTTCCGCTCGATGTCCTCGAAGTTGTGCAAAGTCGCCTGCTTGACCATCGCGCCGCCGATCTCGATCGGCTCTAACACCGCGTACGGATTCAATGAACCGGTGCGGCCGACGTTGACTCTGATGTCGAGCAAACGCGTGGTGACCAGGTCGGGCGCAAACTTGTAGGCAATTGACCAGCGCGGGTCTCGGCCGCCGACCACGCCCAGCTCTTCCCACAAGCGTAACGGCCCCACCTTTACCACAATGCCATCGATCGGATAGTCCAGGTCGGCGCGTGCGCGATCGATGCGATCGGCAAACTCCAGCACGCTGGCCAGGTCGGCAGCGGACGTGCGCTGCGGATTCACCGGCAAACTCCACGACTGCAGGATGGTCAGATTATCTTCCTGCGTCTGCACGGGTAACCGATCGTGCGTTGCCGGGTCCAGTTGAATCTGGTAAGCGAAGAAGCGCAGCTGCCGATCCGCAGTTGCACGCGGGTCGAGCTGACGCAGACCGCCAGCCGCAGCGTTGCGTGGATTGGCAAAGGTCGCTTCACCGGCCGCCGCTCTGCGCTCGTTCAGCTCACGAAAGCCGGAAAACGACATATACACCTCGCCCCGGATCTCGAGCTGGTGCGGCAGGCCTTCGCCACGCAAACGCAGTGGCACTTCACGCAGCGTGCGAATGTTTGCCGTGATGTCCTCGCCAATCACGCCATTGCCGCGGGTTGCCGCGCGCACCAGCACACCGTCGCGATAGAGCAGCGACACGGCGGCGCCATCGATCTTGAGCTCGACCACGTAGCCGCTGGTGCGAACCTCGCTCGCAATACGTGCGTTGCGCTCTTCCCATTTGCGCAGATCGTCCGCATCGAATGCATTGTCGAGCGAATACATCGGTGCCAGGTGTGCGACCTTCTGGAACTGCGATGAAGGCTCGATGCCGACATGCAGTGTGGGCGAGTCCGGGGACTGCAGCTCGGGATGCGCGGCTTCGATCGCACGCAGCTCGTGATAAAAACGATCATACTGCGCGTCGGACAACCGCGGCGCGTCTTCGATGAAGTACTGGTGGCGGGCCTCGTTTAATTCGTGGCGCAATTGCGCCGCCCGCGCGGCCAGTTGCTGGATGTCCGTCATTCGGCGTTTCTTTGGCGGTGAATCGGTGGCCGAAATTAGGGATGGTGGTTGCTGGTTGGAAGGGTCGGGCCGGTTGAAGTGGCTGAAATCAGGGCGTCAGCGCTTCCACCGGAATTTCGTCGAACCGAACGGCACGGTTGCGCCCTGCGGTCTTCGCCGCGTAGAGCGCTTCATCGGCCAGCCGAATCAGACTTTCGGGATCGGCGATCAGGTCGTGCGGGTGGGTGGCAATCCCTGCGGAGGTGGTCATGCGCAGCGGCTCCTCCTTCCCGATATTGAAGTTGCGGCGCGCGACTTCTCGCAGAACGCGCTCGACGTATACGACGCCATCCTCGATCCCGGTGTCGGGCAGCAGTGCAATGAACTCCTCGCCGCCGTACCGTCCAATACGGTCGATTTCGCGTGCGGTCTCGCGCATAATTTCGGCGAACTCCTCCAACACCCGGTCACCCGCCTGGTGACCGTAGTTATCGTTGACCGACTTGAACCGGTCGAGGTCGAACATGGCAACCGTGAGCCGTTCGCCGGTGCGGGCCGACCGCTCGAATTCTTCGTTGAGCAGCTCGTGAATGTGCCGGTGGTTGAAGAGTCCGGTCAGGCCATCGCTGATGCTCAGCCGCTCCAGCTCGCGATTCTTTTCCTCGAGCTCATCCTGCAGTCGCTTGATGCGGAGCATGGAACGAACTCTGGCCTCGAGCTCGGGGAAATTGATCGGTTTGGTCAGGTAATCGTCGGCACCGGCGTCCAGTCCGGCGACTTTGTCATGGGTTTCCCCCAGAGCCGTCACCAGGATCACGGGTGTGAACGAGTCATCGCGTGACTTCAGGCGTCGCGCGATGTCGTACCCGTTGATGTCGGGCAGCATGACGTCCAGCAGCACGAGGTCGGGCATGTGCTCTTCGAAAGCCGCCAGCGCTTCCTGACCGTTGTGCGCCTCGATGATTTCGTAGCCGCGAAAACGAAGCCGCGTGGCGATGATTTCCACGTTATCGAGGTTGTCGTCGACGACGAGGATACGGCCGAGTGGTTCGCCTGCACCCGTCCCTGGCTGTGCTGTAGAGCCATAGGTCATGTGAAAGCGGAAATGCACGACCAGTGCCACTCGCCAATTCGGCTGTCTGGCTTCTACATTCAGGCATGGCGACCCAACCTGGCCAAGCCGGCCCCAGCGCGTCCGAAGCGGGAGGGCGGATGTACTTCGAAGATCAAAAAAACACGTTCAACTTTGTGAGCGGCCTCATCATCGGTGCGCTGGTCGGCGCCGGCATCGCGCTGATGGCAGCTCCGACCAGCGGCAAACGTACCCGCCGCAAGATGCTTCGCCGGGTCCTGAACGCCCGGCGCGCGGCTGGCGAACACGTAGACGACTGGACCGCCGACCTGCGGTCCGCGGTGCGCTCCGGCCGGCGGCGACTGCGCACCTGAGTGCTACCGTCCCAGCTCATACGCCGTAAGCGTGACGGCGAGGAGCTAGAGCCGGACGCGTTGCGCGCGTTCTTCCGCGCCTATGCGGAAGACCGGCTGCCCGATTACCAGATGGCCGCCTTGCTCATGGCGGTCTATTTCCGGGGGCTCTCGGTAAAAGAGCTCGCTGCTCTGGTCGAAGTGATGGTGCGATCCGGCACGAGCCTCGATTTGTCCACTCTTTCCCGACCCAAAATCGACAAGCATTCGACCGGCGGTGTCGGAGACAAGGTGTCACTGGTCCTGGCGCCGCTGGCTGCGGCGCTCGGCATTTGCGTTCCCATGATGAGCGGTCGTGGTCTCGGGCATACCGGTGGCACAGTCGACAAACTCGAATCGATCCCCGGTTTTCGGACCGAGCTTCCGCTGGCTCGGTTCCGGGCCCAGCTCGAATCGATTGGCTGCGCGTTGATCACCCAAACCGACGAGATCGTTCCGCTCGACAAGAAACTCTATGCGTTACGGGATGTGACCGGCACGGTCGAATCGATTCCTCTGATCGCGTCCAGCATCATGAGCAAGAAAATCGCGGAAGGAATTGACGGCCTCGTGCTGGACATCAAGCGCGGCAATGGCGCCTTCCTGCCGGAACTGGACCAGGGACTGGCACTGGCCCGGACGATGATCGGCATCGGCGAGTCGCACGGCCGGCGGGTAGTCGCACTGCTGACCGCAATGGATCGGCCGATCGGCCATGCCATCGGCAATGCGCTCGAAGTCGAGGAAGCCATTTTTACACTCCGCGGTGCTGGTCCCGACGACCTGCGCGAATTGACCCTGGTTCAAGCCGCGGAAATGATGACCCTCGGCCTGGGCGGTGATCCCAAGGCTCACCGACGCGCCGCCGAGGCTGCGCTCAACGATGGCCGGGCGCTCGAGTGTATGCGACAAGTCATCGAAGCGCAGGATGGCAACCCCGCGGTGCTGGATGATCCCGCCCTGCTGCCACAGGCCCCGGTCAGAAGGGTCGTGGCTGCCGCGCAGGACGGTCTCATCGAAGCCATGGATGTCCGGGCGATCGGTGAGGCCGCGGTCGCATTGGGCGCCGGTCGTGCCGCATTGGAATCGAGGATTGACCCGGCCGTCGGCTTTCACATCACGCTGAAACCAGGCGATCGAATCCATCGTGGCGATCCGGTTGCCACAGTTTTTGCCGCCAGCGCCGATCAGGCCGAGGCCGCAGCAGCACGACTCCGAAAGGCCATTCGCATCGGCGACACGCCGATACCCTGTCTACCCCTCATCTCGCACCGCGTCACCGCGCACGGCGTCGAGGTACTCAATACATGATCAATAGCATCCTGATCTTCGATACCACGCATCACGCCATGTGGGCGGAAGAAATCGCGCACGCAAACGGAATTGCCGCTGACGTCGTGCCCGCCCCAGAAGGCACCGACGCCAAGTGTGGCCTCGCCCTGGAAGTACTGCCGGACGGCTTGACGGCGCTGGTGGAAGCCTTGGACAAGGAAGGCGTGCCGCACCGCATCTACCGCTAGCCCGCCTCCACGCCGCAAAAACGCCAGTTACCGCCGAACCGTGTCGCGTGCGGGAGTGCCGAGCAGGGGCGTGTGCAGGTCACAGGAGTCGGTGGGCTCGGTGCCGGCTGCAAAGAACTCATCGTAGACGAGGTCAAGCGGACAGAACTCGGTCGCGAGCTTGCCGGTCGTGCGATCGATGCGGCGCGTCGTGATGCCACTGGGCCAGACCCAATCGGCTGGGCGGCTTACCTTGGGGCCTTCACCATAGTAGGCCATGCGCATGAAGCGGCCCCACACGGGTGCGACGTACACACCACCGGATGCATTGCCCAGGATGCGCTGCGGCCGGTCGAAACCAAACCACACCGCGGCCACCAGGTTGGGCGTATAGCCGACAAACCAGATATTCGTGTAATCGTTGGTCGTGCCGGTCTTGCCAGCGGCGGGGATTTCATAGGGCAGGTTGCCCTGCGCCGGGTCACGCGCGCTGTAACCGGTTCCGCGGTCGACGACTGTGCGCATCAGATCGCGAACCAGAGCTGCGGTCGTAGAGTCGAGCACCTGTTCGATCTGCGGCCTTCTCTCCCACAGCACGCGGCCATCCGCGTCTTCCACCCTGGTCACTGCTCTCGCGATCGGCCGATACCCCGAGGTTGCAAACACGGAATAGGCCTCGGCGATCTGCATCGGGATCACGTCGGCCGAGCCGATCGAAATGGCGGGGAACGCCGGAATTGGTGTACGGATCCCCATGCGGCGCGCGTACTGAACCACGGATTCGAGACCCACTTCGAGTCCCAGCTTGATCGTGGGAACGTTTACGGAATAGCGCAGCGTTTCACGCAGATTGATCGGGCCGCGGTAATCCGGATCGAAGTTTTCAGGCGCCCAGATTGTACCATCCACCTGCGGCATCGAGAACGGCGAGTCGACCACGATGTGTGAGATCGGAATTCCACCTGCAATCGCGGCCGTCATCACGAAGGGCTTGAATACCGAACCGGGCTGACGCAGCGCCTGGGTGGCGCGGTTGAACTTCGAGTCCTTGAAATCGCGCCCGCCGACCAGCGCGCGGACATCGCCGGTTTGTGGCTCCATGGCGATGAACATGCCCTGCAGATACGGCGTCTGGTTGTCTCGGCGGCTCTGCCGGCTCACCGATTCGGCATATTTCGGGTGTCGATAGCCCGGCACCTTCTCGATGCGTGCCCAGCCACTGTCCATTACCATCTGCGCAGCGCGCTGCAGGTCGACGTCGAGGGTGGTGTGTACGCGCAGACCCGATCGGTACAAATCGGTGCCCCACTGGTTGTCCATCTGGATACGCACCCATTCGACGAAGTACGGAGCCAGCCGCGCCGTGTCCGTCACCTTGGGCGCGTCCGGTAGCGGCGTCGTCTTCCATTGATCGGCTTCTGCACGGGTCAAATAGCCCTGCTGAGCCATCAGGGCGAGCACGACGTTGCGCCGCTGCAGCGCGCGGCTCGGCTTGTTGAACGGATCGTACCGGCTGGGTGCGTTGATCACTGCCGCCAGCAGCGCGGCTTCCCCCGGATTGATTTCGACCGCGGGTTTTCCGAAATAGTGCTGCGCCGCGGTTTCAATGCCGTACCAGCCGTGACCGTAGTGAACCTGGTTGATGTAGGCGGCCAGGATCTGGTCCTTGTTGTAGACGTCTTCGAGCTCGATCGAGACCTTGATCTCTTTCAGCTTGCGCTCGGGCCGGCGCTCGAACCCGATCTCCTGCGTGAACATATGTCGCGCGAGCTGCTGCGTGATTGTGCTGCCGCCGCCGTAGACGTCCATGCGCAGAAACACGCGCAGCAGAAGGTTTCGCGCCGCGCGCAGGATGCCCTGCACATCAAAGCCGCCATGTTTGTAGAAGCGTTTGTCTTCGATCGCAACGAATGCCTTGGGCACGTAAGGTGGCAGCGATGCGATATCGACCGGCGTCCGCCGCTCGAGGGCAAACTCGGTCACCAGTCGCCCATCGTGCGCGAACATTTTGGTAGCACGGATCGGTTCCCAGACATAGATCTGCGCGATCGATGGACAATCCCGGCAGATCGCCTGCCAGGTGCCGACCGCGACACCCACGCCCATCGACGCGACCAAAAGCACCGTAATCGACGCGCGCTTCACCAGCACCGGATGCCGTGCCGCCCAGGCACGCATGCGCTGCCAGAAGCCTCGTGAGCCGTGTGCGATCTTTACCGCGAACCGTCCTGCTGTTCGTCGTGCCTTCATGAGACCGATCGAAGAAGAGTCCGCAACGCCTGATGGATCATCGGATTGCCGGCGATCACACCGCCGCGCTCGGCCGGCAGGTCGTTATCGCCTTCCTGCTCCGCCGCACTCGTGGTCATTCGTGTAATGATACCCCCCGCTTCCCTCACCATGAGTGCGCCGGCTGCAATATCCCAGGGATACAGGTCGAGCTCCCAAAAGCCATCGAAGTAACCGCTGGCCACGTGACACAGGTCGAGCGCGGCAGCGCCCGCGCGTCTCACATCCGACGAATGACGCATGACCGTCTCGAACTGAACGAGATACCCGGGCAGGAGCGGCAGGTTCTTGAATGGGGTCCCGGTACCGATCAAAGAGGACTCCAGCTGTTCAATGTTTGACACTTTGATGGGTTGACCATTACGGGTAGCCCCCTGTCCGGCCTGCGCGCACCATTCTTCATTGGTCGGTGCCGACACGACCGCACCGGCGAGAAGTCTGCCGCGGTGCGCGACCGCTACCGACGAGCAGTAGGCCGGGTAGCCGTGCAGGAAGTTGGCGGTGCCATCCAGCGGATCGACCAGCCAGAGATACTCGACATCGAACCAGTGGGCCCGAGCCCCGGGCGGAGCAGCTGAAAACGCTTCCTCGGCGAGGATTTGATGATCCGGAAAGTTGGCGCGGATGAGCTCGACGATGCAGGCCTCGGCCTCACGATCGACGAAGGAGACGAAATCCGAGCTGCCTTTGTTCGACCAGTCCTCCTGACGCACCCGGCCAACGTGCCGCTGATGCACAGCGGCCGCCATTCGCGCGGCTTCCAGGGCTACTCTCAATAAATCGGTCGATTCCATGGTGCGCTCGGTGACGGCCTCAGACTCCGGCGGGCAGAGCCGGCATTTGCTCGGTGTCTTGAAGGCGCGATAATTTAGGCCGTCACGAACGCATGGCACAGGCAGGCAGAGATCTTGCGCCACCCGCAGGTCATATGCGCGCCGGAATGACCGGCACTCGAATTACGATTTTGGCAGACTGGGGCGGTTATGGCAGACGATAACGAGAGGTCTGAGCGGGCCGAGGGCGTACTGACTCAGGTATGCGTGAATTGCGGCAAGGAATACTACTTCGATCGAAACGAACCGCCGACTGATCAGCAGTGCGAGCGTTGCGGCAATCGCGTCTTCCGTTCGTTCTACAGTGTTACCAGCGACGATGAGGCAGCCGAGGATTTCCAGGAAACCACGGGCCGTGACGTCGGCACGGAGGATCCCGCCACCGATGTTACTGCTGGCGATCTGCACGATTTGAACAACCCATAAATCATGGCCGACCCACGTTTTCACGGAAGCGGCGTTGCCCTGGTCACACCATTCGACGGTCAGGGTGTGAATGAGCGTGTGCTACGCGAGCTGGTCGAGTTCCAGGTGCAGGAAGGCACCGACGCACTCATCATGTGCGGCTCGACCGGTGAAGCCGCTACCATGTGTCCGGCCGAACAGCGCCGTGCCATCGAAATCGCGGTCTCTGCCTGCAATGGCAGAATGCCGGTCATTGCCGGTTGCGGCGGCAGCGATACCGCGCAGGTAGAGACGCTGGCCAAACAGGCGCGCAGCGCGGGCGCAGACGCGCTGCTGGTGAGTGCGCCACCGTACAACAAGCCGCCCCAGCGCGGCCTGGTATTGCACTATCGCCGGGTAATGGATGCCGGTGACTTGCCGACCATCGTCTATAACGTGCCTGGCCGCACCTCCGTGAACATTCTGCCGGCCACCATCGAAGAGATTTGCACCGACTCGCGGGTGATCGGCGTGAAGGAAGCCTGCGGCGACATCTCACAGATCGCAGAGCTCGCTCGCCGGGTCGTGGATCGCGTAGCCATCTGGAGCGGTAACGACGATCAGATCGTGCCGATCATGGCGCTGGGCGGCACCGGCGTCATCAGTGTGCTGGCCAACGTCGCGCCCAGGGACACCAGCCGGATAGCCCACGCATTTCTCGATGGCGATGTGAAGACTGCTCGCTCGTTGCAGCTGCGCTACCTGCCGCTCATCGCCACGCTGTTTGCAGAACCGAATCCGATTCCGGTGAAAAATGCGGTCCGCTGGCTGGGCTTCCAGGTTGGCGAGCTGCGCCCACCCTTGGTCGACTCCGACCCGGCTGCCTGGAAAAAGGTCGAGCAGGCACTGCGCGAAGTCGGTCTCCGTCCGCTTAAATAGGATGCCCGCGCGAATCGTAGTTTCCGGCGCATTGGGAAGGATGGGCCAGACCATCGCCGGGCTGGCCCGCGATTCCTCCGCGTTCGTGCTGTCCTGCGGCATCGACCGCGAGCGCCCGGCTCCGGAAGATCCGATCGCGCGGCAGCTCGGCTTTGCCGTCTACGAAACGCCGTCGTCTGCCGCGGCGGCGATCCAGCAGGCGGATGTGGTGATCGACTTCTCCGCGCCCGACGGTTTGCAGGCACTGCTCGATCATTGTGGCGCTGCCCTCGCCGGCAAGGCGCTGGTGGTCGGTACCACCGGTCTTTCGAATGAGCTGCAGCACCAGTTGCGGCAGGCGTCGGAGCACGCCGCTATCATGGTCTCCGCCAATTACAGCATTGGGGTCAATTTGATGCTCGGCGTGGTTGCGTCAGCAGCCAAAGTGCTGACCGCCGATCGCTTCGACGTCGAGATCGTGGAGGCGCATCACCGTCACAAGGCCGACGCGCCGAGTGGTACGGCGCTGCTCCTCGGCCGGGTCATCGCCGAAGCTCGCGGGGTGACGCTCGATGCGGTTCGTCGCGATGGGCGTGCCGGCAAGACCGGTGAAAGGCCGACTGGTGAAATCGGCTTTCACGCGTTGCGCGGCGGCGAGGTCGTAGGTGAGCACCGCGTGCAGTTTCTGGGCGGGCGCGAGCGCTTTGAGATCACGCACGCGGCCTCGGATCGCGCCATCTTTGCCGAGGGTGCACTCATCGCGGCGCAATGGCTGGCCGGAAAGCCGGCGGGAATGTACAGCATGCAGGATGTCTTGGACCTGGAGTGATGAGCGGGAGCGACGAGCGACGAGATGGATTACAAGGAAATCGCTGATCTGATTGCGAATGCAAAGAAGAAAACACCCGTCATGGTGTTCGTTCGTCATGAGGGGGAATTTGCCGAGCAGAACAGTGAGGAGCTGAAAGTATTCCCGACCGGTGCCGGTACCAGTATCCTGGTCGGGGAATGGGCTCTGATGCAGCCGCTGCTGCAGTCGCAGCAGGTTCGTTATTACCATCTCGAGAACGATCGGCGCAATTCGGCGATTCCATTGTTGGATCTCAAGCCGCTGACGGCGCGGATCGAGCCCGGCTCGGTCATTCGGGAGAAAGTCGAAATTGGTGAGCGCGTAATCGTGATGATGGGCGCGGTCATCAACATCGGCGCGGTGATTGGTGCCGGCACCATGGTCGACATGAATGCGGTCGTGGGCGCGCGCGCGATTGTCGGGGAAAACTGTCACGTCGGCGCCGGCGCCGTGCTGGCCGGCGTGCTCGAGCCGCCCAGCGCGGAACCGGTGCGCATCGAGGACAACGTCCTGATCGGAGCGAATGCGGTCGTGCTCGAGGGCTGCACGGTCGGAAAGGGCAGCGTGGTTGCCGCCGGCGCGGTCGTCGTCAACGATGTGCCGGCCAACGTCGTGGTGGCCGGACAGCCTGCCCGCGTGATCAAGCAGGTGGATGAGAAAACCAAAGACAAGACCGCACTTCTGAAGGAACTCCGCCGCCTCAACGATTGACCGGGAGCATCACGATGGAGTGGGGCGCGATCTGGCACTGGTTGAGGGAAGGGTTTTTCAATCGTTCCGATGTAGTCCTGCGGCTGATGCTGGCCGCTGCGCTGGGTGGAATCGTCGGGCTCGAGCGCGGGCATAGTGGCAAGCCGGCTGGATTCCGCACCAACCTGCTGATTTGCCTGGGCGCCGCACTGGTGATGGAGCTGTCCGTCCGAGTGGGCGGCGGGATCAACGGGGATCCGGGTCGAATCGGCGCTCAAATCATCACCGGCATCGGCTTCCTCGGCGCCGGCACCATCATGCATTTCCGCGGCAACATCATCGGCCTGACCACCGCGGCCACGATGTGGGTGGTTGCTGCAATCGGTATGGCGGTAGGTGCGCAGGCTTATTTCGAGGCGGTGGCAACCACCGCGCTCGTGATGCTCGCGCTCATGGTCCTGGGCCGGATCGAGGATCAATTCATCCCCGCGCCTACAGAACGGACGCTCGAGTTGGTCATGCCACCGGATCCCGCGGCTATCATCCAGATCGAGCAAATGTTCACTAGCCTCGGCATTACGGTGACGCCGCTGTCGATCGAGAAGGGAGAGCAGGCCTACAAAGTGGTCTACAAGGGCCGCGGATCGGTCAAAGCCTGGGAGCAGATCAAGCGCGAGTTTGTTGCCAGTGACCTGGTGCGGAGGGTTGAGGTGTCCTGAAAGCAAACGACAAATTCAAATTCAATTTCGAATTCAAATTTCGAATTCACTGCTCCGCCCGCAGCCGGCGCCCCTGGATCTTGACGCTCCGACAACCCAGCGCCGAACCGCCGCGTCAATACGCCCGCCCCGAAAACCCGCCCGCTCCTGCTCCCGCTCCCGCTCCCGCTCGCCGAACACCGCATCCCGAATTCCCGAACTCCTGAACTCCCGAACTCCTGAACTCCCGAACTCCTGCACTCCC
>JBBDWZ010000176.1:0-25033 GCA_040902615.1 Gemmatimonadota bacterium
GGGCGTCGTGTCCGGCGCGGGAATCATCGTCCTGCTGCTCTTTGTAGTGCCGCGCTTCGCCGAAATGCTTGGTGATGAAGGCGCGAGCCTGCCGCTGTCCACCCAGTTGCTCGTGGCCTTGAGTCGCCTCGTGGTCGGCGGGTGGTGGCTGATACTGCTGATCGCCGCGACGGTTGCACTGGCCGGCCGCCGCTGGCTGACTCGCCCCGAGAATCGCATGCGGTGGCATGCCTGGCGCCTCGGCTGGCCGTTAGTAGGCGACCTGGAGCTCAAGTACGCTACGGCTCGTTTCACGCGTGCACTCGGCATGCTGCTGGGAAGCGGCCGGCCCATGCTGGCCTCTCTGCGCGCCGCCCGTGCCACAGTGACCAATGTTTCGCTGGGCGGGTCTCTGGACCGGGCGGCCGAGGCGGTCAGTCATGGCAAGCGGGTGAGCGCGGCGCTGGCCGGGTCGCTGCCACCGCTGGCCACGGAGTTGATTGCCGTCGGTGAGGAAAGCGGCAGACTGGATGAGTTGTGCCTGCGGGCAGCCGATTCGTATGACTCTGAAGTCAAGAGAACGCTGCGGGCAGTAGTCGGCATCATCGAGCCGGTGCTTATTCTTCTGTTTGGACTGATGGTGGGGTTCATAGCGCTAGCCATGCTGCAAGCCATCTATGGCTTGAACCCGGCCAGCCTTTGACAGAAAACGGTGCGTTCGTGAATTCCATGAAAGGAAAGGCTGTAATAAACGATGCGATTGACCTGTGAACCAAAGAGGCATGGTTGACTCGGAGATCGCCCGGTTTAACAGTTGTGGACCGTTCATCGTCAGTACCTAGCCCCCCCAAGAGGCGTTTGATGAACATGCCGATCGAAGCTTCCGACTCCGCCGTTTCGTCGACGGAGCATGAGACCACTATGCCGGACGACGCTCCGGCCACCGATCCAGCCGACGCGCCAGCCAGCCGCCGCAAGCTTTTCCGGCTGGGAGCTGCGGCGCTGGCCGCGGCGGTGCTCTCGCCAGCGCGCGAAGCGTCCGCTCAGCGCATCGTGCGGCCGCATACGACCCGACCCAGAGCCCCCGCGGCTCCAGTCGGAGATTCCCTGCTGCGCCTGATGCGGCGCGCCACCAATGGTGTGACCGAAGTAGAGTATGCCCGCGCGAAGCAGCTTGGATTCAATCGGTGGCTGGATGGCCAGCTGCGTTACACATCAATTGACGATAGTGCGGTGGAAGCTTTTGTTGCCGCGCGTTACCCGGCTCTGCCGCTGGATGGCAACGGCCTTTTCCAGCAGGATCAGAACCAGCTGATGTATCAGCTGACCGAGTCGACCGTGTATCGGGCAGCGTTCTCGAAGCGGCAGCTCTACGAGCGCATGGTCCACTTCTGGAACGATCACTTCACGATCTATTACCCGAAGGTCAACTACCTCAAGCTGATCGACGACCGCGAAGTCGTGCGCAAGCATGCGCTCGGCAAGTTCCCCGACATGCTGCGCGCCAGCGCGCACAGCCCGGCGATGCTCGCCTATCTCGACAACACCCAGAGCCGCGTCGGCAACGTCAACCAGAACTACGCCCGCGAGATCATGGAGCTGCACACGCTGGGTGTGGATGGCGGGTATACGCAGACTGATGTCGAGGAAGTCACTCGCTGCCTGACGGGTTGGACCATCGCCGGCCGATTCGATTTTGCTTTCGTCCCGAGCAGACACGACTTCGCCGCCAAGACCGTACTCGGCACGGTGATCCCGGCCATGTCACCAACCGCCGGCGCCGCTGGTATTCAGGATGGCGAGACCGTTCTCAACATGCTGGTCACGCATCCCAGCACCGCGAAATTCATCGCCACCAAGATGATCCGCTGGCTGCTGCAGTATGATCCGCCGCCCGCGCTGGTCACCAAGGTCGCCGCGACCTACACGCGGACGGGCGGCGACATCCCGTCGATGATCAAGGACATTCTGACCCCGACCAACCTGCTGGCCGCACCGGCCAAGTATCGTCAGCCATACCAGGTGGTCACGGCCGCGCTGCGCGCCACCCAGCCGACCGTAACGACGCTGACCAACCTGGGGCGCGCGCAACTCAACACACTGGGTCAACCGTTGTTCCAGTGGGAGGACCCGGACGGCTACCCGGATAACGTCGACTGGTGGTCAGGTACCGTCCTGCAGCGCTGGAATTTCCTCAGCACGTTGCTCAACAACACGAATGCCGCTGCCGGCTGGCTGGTCGACATTGCGCCGCTGATGACCGACCCGACACCGGTCGCCATAGTGGACGGCATCAGCCGGCGTGCATTTGCCAATGAAATGCCGGCTGATTTGAAGACGCGGATTACGTCGTTCCTGGCGGCCGCGCCCGTAACCCAGTCCCGAGTTCGCGAGGCGTATGCGCTCGCGCTCAGCTCGACCGCATTCCAGTGGTATTGAGAGGGAGCCTATCATGAGTGACAAACGTTATCGCGACGCCTGCGCCTGCCACGAATACAATGAGCTCTCCCGCCGGCAGTTCATTGCGGGCGCGACCATGGGCGCGGCTGTGTTCATGCCCATTTTCCCGGCCTGGCTGCCCCAGGTCACACTGGCCGATTCGCAGAACAGCGCGCGCGACATCATCGTATCGGTATTCCTGCGCGGCGGCTCGGACGGTCTTTCGATGTGCGTGCCTTTCTTCGACAACAACTACTACGCGGGCCGGCCGAACATCGCGATTCCGCGCCCGGACAGCAGTGACCCGAACCGCGGCGTCGCACTCGACAATCAGTTTGCGTTTCCCCAGGCAATGGCCAACCTGGTACCGGCATTTCGTGCTGGTCACCTGCTGGTCGTGCATGCTACCGGCTCGATCGACCCATCGCGCTCACACTTCGACGCGCAGCGCTTCATGGAAGTCGGCAAGCCGCGCGACCCGAACGTCGCCACTGGCTGGCTCGGCCGGCACCTGGCCACCACCCAGCCGATCCGCACCGACGCGCCCCTGCGCGCGCTGGGCATCTCGAACGGACTCGCAAAAACGCTGGTGGGTGGACCCAAGACGCTGCCCATTCCAAATCCCGCCAACTTTGCGATTGCCGGCGTAGCTGCCACGCGTGCTGAGCGCGCTACCTGGTTACGCAACGAGTACACACCCAGCGCCGAGCCCGTACGCTCGTCCGCGCTGGACGCCTTGAACACGATCACACTGCTTCAGACCATCGGCTTCACGTCCTACGTGCCGGCCAACGGCGCCGTTTATCCGGCCGGCAGCTTCGGCCAGGGCATGCGCTCAACCGCCGCGCTGATCAAAGCCGACATCGGTGTCGAAGCGATCCAGATCGACCTGGGCGGCTGGGACACGCACGCCAACCAGGACCCGCTGGCCGGCTCGATGCGCAACACGATGCAGAACCTCGCCAATTCACTCGCGGCCTTTTACGCGGATGTCATTGCCAGCGGCTTTACCCAGAATGTGACGGTTGTCGTTGTGTCGGAATTCGGCCGCAACGTGCGGCAGAACGGCAGCCTCGGCACCGACCACGGCCGCGGCAACTGCATGTTCACCATGGGCCGGAACATCAATGGTGGACGAGTGCTCGTGAACAACTGGCCGGGCCTGGCACGGGAAGACCTGGAGCGGGGACAGGACCTGCGCGTGACACTCGACCACCGCGACATCCTCGCCGAGATCGTCAAGAACCGCCTCGGTAATACCAACACGGCGGCCGTGTTCCCGGATTACACACCCACGATGCGTGGCGTGACGAAGTAGCTGGGAGCGACGAGCGACGAGCGACGAGCGACGAGCGACGAGCGACGAGCGAAAACGCTTGAGCTACTTCACCATGACAGTGCCGTTCATGCCCGGATGCAGTCTGCACTCGTAGTCGAAGGTGCCGGCGAGGGGGAATACGCGCGCGATGTCCCGATTCATAGTGCTCGGGATGTCCTGCGGCGGCTGTGGCCCCGTGGCTGGGCGGATGAAAATGACATTGTGGGGATCGAATCCGAATGACCAGACGACGGTACCGCCTACGCGGATGGTTACTTCAGTGGGTGCAAAATCGTTCAGTGATGGCGTGAATACGGTATCAACGGCGGGAGGGCGGTTGTCAGGGCCCGCGCCATCATCGTCGCCGCACGCAGTCAATGCCGTGATCGAAGCTACGAGGATCAGCAGTCTTTTGATTGGAGCATTCATGCGTAAGCTGACCATATCGAGTCTGGTTGCCGTTGTCATAACGCTGCACGCCGCAGCCGCGTCGGCTCAGGCGTGTCTGGGATTGCCTTCATTCGTGAACGGCTCCGTGCACGCCAACGTTGCTGTATTTCAGCTGACCGATTCGGTGCAATCCGTTGCGGTCGGCCTGGGCGCGGGCCGACCCAACCATCTGTTCGCAAACATCGGCGGCGCTCAAGTAACGTATGAAGGGTTCGATGAGAAGTCGACCCTCGGTTTCCTCGAGTTCGGCTACCAGATTCCGGTCAGTAGATTGCAGCTGTGTCCGATCGCGGGTGGGTATCTTGCCGCGGGTCCGGATGATGGACTGATGAAGATCACGTCGCGCGTGGCATCGGCCGGGCTGGCCGCCGGACTGCCAATCACGATGGGTAGCTTCAGGATCATCCCGAACGCAGCGTTCAAGTACGATTACGAGTCGACCAAGTTCGTCGAGGAAGGCTTCGAGGACGAGACCATCACGTCGAATTCGCAGGGCATCGACCTGGGCCTCGGGTTTGTGTTTGCGGACCGGTTCGGCCTGCAGCCCATCGTACATCTGCCGCTGAGCAGCAGTGACAGTGATCCCAGCTTCGGCATCTTCGCGTCAGTGAGCTTCGGCTGGCGCGCGAAGTAAGCAGACTGCCGATCGCAACGTGCAGCTGAAGCACGTTTACCTCGCGCTCTGCGTGCTGGGCGCGATCCTGCCCTACACCCAGCTCGTACCCTTCCTCAGTGAGCACGGCTTCGATCTCAGATTCTTCTTCGAGCAGCTATTCTCGACCCACATCGGCGGTTTCTTCGGCTGGGACGTGATCGTATCGTCAGTCGTGCTTTGGGTCTTCGTGCTGGTGGAAGGCCGACGTGCGGGAGTGAGGCATTTGTGGGCGCCGCTTGTGGCGAATCTCGCAGTCGGCGTCTCGCTCGGACTACCGCTTTTTCTGTATCAGAGGCAAATCGCGTTGGATCTCAGGCGGCAGTCTGACCGGCTGTCAGGACCTTGAGCTGTCGCCGGAAAGCCGACACCGATGCGCAAGTCTGGAAACGCTACCGGTTGGCCATCCTTCTCGGGTTAATTCCGATCCGGCTGCGTGCGTCCGGTTTCAGCTCTCACGAAGACAAACCCAAGAATGGTCTGCGATCCTTCCGTTGATGTGACAGCGTTGCGGACCGAACCTGCGTACTGCTCCAGGCCGGGCCGCATCTCGATCGTAACCAGCCCGCCGCGCTCCAGCTTGATCACTCCGGCGTGAACGGCTGCCGTGCAGATCGAAGACTCCCAGGAGTAAAGATCGACCCCGTGTACGGTTGCGCGCTCGGCCGGCGGCTTGCACACAAACGTGAAACGACGGCCGTTCGGCGACAGCCCAACCGCATTCCGCCGCCAGGAAATCACCGGTGGTGGCGGCGGAGGCGCGGCGGGTGGTGGCGGCGGCGGCGGAACGTAGGCGGCCACCGAGAAGCTGCTATTCCAGGAACCATATTGCAGGGTCTCGACGCCGTTCCGGAACGTTCCCATGTAACTGCCCAACCCCGGCTTCATCTGCAAGACAACGTTCCCACCCGCTTCGAACGTGATGACACCGGCATGCACGGCAGCCGTGCAGATCGATGAATCGGCCGTGTAGATGTCGGAGCCCCACACCGTCCCCGCAGTGCCGTAAGGCGGGCAGCGCACGGTTACGGTCTGGCCCAACCGATAGCCATCCGCCTGCCGGGACCATTGGATCTGCGTGATCGATGGCGCCGTCGTAGCCTCCGCCGGCGGCCGGGTTTGTGCTTGCAGCTGTCCCGCAAACAGCGTCAGCAGCCAACAAAAACCGAGTCGAATTCTCATGCGATGCAGTGCAATGGTGTTGCGCGTCACGGTTGTGGGTCGATCAATCATAGCGGTCCCGCCCGGGCAATCGCGAGCGCCGTAGATGGACTCACTCCGCGGCCTCCGCGACGGTGTTATTCCTTTACTGTCCGAATCATAGGATTGGGTCCCATTCGCGGACAATTCAATCGCCGCTTGAGAAATCAAAGTGCGAGGAGCGACGAGCGACGAGCTCCTCGCTCGTCCCTTACGTCACGGGCTTACCGCGCTTCGGCAGGATCCGGATGATCCACAGGCCGTTGTGATTGTCGTTCACGTAGGCGAGCCCATCGCGCACGACCACGCCCCAGGTGTTCGCTTCGTTCACTGCTGATGGCACTCCGCCCATGTCGGCCGTGTTGACGTGCACGATCTCGCGCTGTTGCGCACGCAGATCGCCGCGCAGCTCGCCCGTAATGTCGAAGGCGCGAAACCCCGCATCGTACGCACCCAGATACAGCGTATCGCCGGCCACCCAGACGTTGTGCACTCCGCCGTACTCGGGCTCGTACCAGGCAACCGACTTCGGCTTCTCGATGTTGGAGACGTCGATGACCTGCAGGCGACCGTAGGCGCGGCCGGCGGCGGCATCCTTGGCACCCTTCACACCTTCGGCCGGGAAGACCTCATCGGCAATAAAGACGTACTGCTTGTGCCGCCACGCGGTGTGCGTGCCGCGAATGAAACCGGGCCCGCCGCTCGCCTCCACGTCACGGTACATGTCGTTCAGGTCGTATTTGTACTGCGAAATCAGCTGCGGACTGGCTGGACTGCCGCCTTTCATGCCATTGCCGACGTCCAGCATTACCAGCCCTTCATTCCAGTTGCTGGCGTACACGATGCCATCCTGAATGTCGATGTCGTGAAGCGAGCCGCCGCCAAACGGACTGGAGGAACGCCAACGACCGACTTCCCGTGGCTTGTACGGATCGTTGATGTCAATGATATGGAGTGCACTGGTCCCGTTGTTGGTGAGATAAATGTGCGTGCCGTGCTTCTCCTGCTTGTAGATGAACGCCGAATGCACGCCGCCACCAACGCCCTCCGTGAACTCGGCAATGACTTTGGGATGCGCAGGATCCTCCAGCGATGCGATGACAATACCATTGCGCCGATCCGCCGCGCCCTCGCGCGTGTGCACCATGAACTTGCCGTCCGGCGTGGTCATAATGTCGTTGACGCGGCGAGTGTTTGCGACCAGTGAATCGGTCACCACCGGTGCCGCCGGATTGCTGACGTCGACCGTATACATGCGATCGCCGCCACGGCCCGTACCCAGGTACAGATGCTTGCCGTTTGGATGCAGCCAGACTTCTTCCGTGTTGAAGAGCGTGCGCGAGAGCCGGCCGACGACTTCGGCCGGACGCCGCACATCGCGATTGGCAAGCTTGATCGTGGCCGATGCCGTGCGCTCGCCCAGATGCGCGAAGACCGTGTAAGTGCCCGCTTCGTAGCCGACAAAAGCGCCATCCTCATCGATCACACCATGTCCGGGCGTAAAGCTGAAGGTCGGCGTCAAGCCGGTGATCGCCGCGTTGCCGCGGTCACGGGCGTCAAGCCGGAAACGAATGACATCGCCCGTCCGTGCGTTGGCTGCGGAAGGCGTCAGCGTAAGCCGCCCAATCGTGTTGGCAACAATCTCGACGTCGACGCTGCTCGACGCCGTGCCCGCGCTGCCGGTGATGGTGACCCGGCCCGGTCTGACCGCGGTGAGTTTTCCATTCGTCACAGTCGCCATCGAGGATGAGGTGCGCCACGTGATCGCATCGGTGCGCGGTTCGCCGTGAATGGAGTAGACGCGTCCCGCCAGCTGGATCTGCTGCCCGACCAGAAGCTTCCGGATCGGCTGCACGATTTCCACGCGGCCGGGTGCAGCCGGCACCATGACCACCTCGACCCGTTCCAGCACGGGCGCGTAGCCGGTCAGGTTTGCGGTAACCGTCACGGGCAGCGTGCCGGTCGCGCCCGAGCGCACCAGCCCATCCTGCGTGACCGTGCCTTCGAATCGGGCGCCCGATGATGGCTGGAAGGCGAACACGACATTCGGCACCGGCTGCCCGTTCGCATCCAATGCATGGACCCGCAGGCGCAGCGTGTCCTGGGCGGTCATACGCGCCGGTGAGGGCGTGATCACGAGCCGTTGGATCGGCGACTTCGGTAACTGCTGCGCGGCGGCCGGCGCCACACTGACCAGTGCGGCAACCATTAAATAACGACGTTTCATTGGGAATCCCGTTCGCGGGTTAATTTGTTCGTTTCAGAGGGTAGCGCCTGACGTGCTCCACCGACAAGTCATCGAGCCAACGTCCCAGCACATAGTCGTGCCCAATCTCGTGAACCTCGAGTCCGCGCGGCATGGTGACAATCCCACGCGCTTTCCGCGCGGTATCGAATACCATCCACTCCGCGGCGGCCCCGTCATCAACGCGGAAGAGCTCCGCCCATAGCCAGTCGTTTTTATCGACCACGAGTGACTTGAACACAGGCTTGATCCGGGGAATTGGCATTTGCATATAGACGCGCTTGATTACGCCAACCGCAGATCGAGTCCGGGCAGAACTCTCCGAAACCCGCTGAGCGTGTCGCTCGAATTCCTGCCGCGAAACCGCCTTCACTGGCTCGTCGAGTCGGATCATGCGCCGCATCCGGCCACCTTCGTCATATTCGATAATCTCCGGTCCCTCCCCCGCCGTGATGAAGAAGCCATCACGTCCGATGGCCGCACTCGGCATGACGTCAAAGGGAATGTTGAGGCGGGTCGGCAGTTCGTTCAGATTGAGTGAAATGTAAGCATCCATACCCGAGAACTTGCCGATCGTGTCACGCGTTTGCGATTTGAGGTCGAACAAAACAAATATCGCGGGCGTCGCGATTGGGCCTTCCACGCGGCGAAAATAGACCATCGTTTGAAACAGCAGCACGCGATCTCGTATTACTCCGACTGGATCGCCTGACAACGTCCCCGCGAGAATGGTTCGCGGCCCTTGGCCGTGATTATCGAAGCGACTGAATCGGCCGACCCGAGAATCAAACAACAACAGAGAATCGGCGGCAAATGAAGGTACGAGGTCGGCGTGGAGGAATTCACCAGGGCCCCTGCCCCGGCCGCCACTTTTGCTCAAGAACTTGCCCGACCGGTCAAAGAATCGCAGCTCGGCACTCCCCGCATCTACAACCAGAATCCGGCCGTCAGCTAACTGTGCGATGTCACTGATGTGATGAAACTCATAAGGGCCGGAAGTGTCAACTTCCCCGAGATCGAGGTTCGGCCTCCGATCTATCGTCCAGCCGATTGGACGTCGCGCCACCACCCCTGACGTCTCAACAATTCGAATTTCAGCGACGTCTCGCTGCGGGCGAAGAACCACGGCGCGAGCGGTACTGGCGGACACGGCCAGTGCAATTGCAATCCCACCAATAACCCGGATCGTCATGCCACACGATACGTCGGCGAACGAATTCCGTTCCAGCCACCTGGTCTCAGATTCTCCTCTTGCATTCTAGAAGAGTTGTACTATCTTCCTCTAAGTTTCTAGATGAATACCAGCATTCGAGGTTTAGCCCACGTGAGTTCCAAACTGCAGAACGATGTCCTGCGCGGCACGGTCGACATGCTTGCACTCAAGGGTTTGAGCGCGGGTGCCATGCACGGCTGGGGCATCGGCCAGCGCATACAGCAGTTGTCGCAGGGACAGCTGGAGGTGAATCAGGGGTCACTCTACCCTGCCCTGCAGCGGCTGGAGCTCGCCGGTTTGATCGAGAGTGAATGGCGTGCATCGGAGAGCAACCGGCGCGCCCGGTACTACCGTCTTACGCGTGCGGGCCGCGCGGCGTTGGGCCAGGAAATGGAGAGCTGGCGCCGTTTCAGCGCGGCGATCCAGCTGGTGCTCGATACACCATGAATGCGGAACCGCGATTCACGTAGTTGGATGAGAGCAGGATTGAATGAGCCGCACGAAGGGGATTGTTGCGCGTCTGCGCGCCATGCTCGGCCGTAGATCGGCGGAGACTCGAATGGAAGAGGAATTCCGCTTCCATCTCGAAATGGAGACCAGAAAGAACGTCCAGCGGGGGTATGCCGCGGATGAGGCACGCCGTCGTGCGGCGGTGACGTTCGGCGGAGTGGAACGGTATCGCGAGGCGATGCGTGATGGCCGGGGCACGCGTTCGCTCGAAGAGTTCTGGACGGATGTGCGGTATGCCGCTCGGTCGCTGCGGCTGAATCCGACGTTTTCGTTCGTCGTCCTGTTGACCCTCGCGCTGGGCATCGGTGCAAACACAGCGGTCTTCACGCTGGTCGATGCATTGCTGCTGCGGCCTTTGCCGGTACGCGATCCCGAGCAACTGGTCGTGGTCGGCAATCCGACCAGGGTGAACTCAGTTTCGACCGGGTCCGCGCGCACCGAGTTCTTTTCCTATCCGTTGTTTCAGGACATTCGCAAGCAGAACCGTGTGCTCGAAGACGTGTTCGGGTCCGGCCGTGCCAGCCGGCTGGATGCACGGATCACCGCGGCCGGGGATGCGTCCGCCGGATCGGCGGTCGAGCATCCGGTAGGTCGATTCGTCACTGGCAACTACTTCTCGGTGTTACGCGTTGGTGCTGCGCTGGGGCGTGTATTCGGTCCGGTAGAGGATGCCGTAGCCGGTTCGAGTCCGGCGGTGGTCATCAGCCATCAGTACTGGCAGGATCGTTTTGCTGGTGACCCGGGCGTCCTGAATCGTTCGATCACGATCAATGATGTGCGGCTCACGGTGGTCGGCGTGGCGGCTCCGGGTTTCAGTGGCGAGGTGGTTGGTCAGGGCACACAGGTCTGGCTGCCGGTCACGCTGCAGCCCGTGTTGTTTCCACACCGGCCGTGGCTCGAGCAACGTACCGTGAACTGGCTGGTCGGCATGGGCCGGCTCAAGCCGGGGGTCACGGTCGAGCAGGCCCAGGCAGCGATTGCCACCATCGTATACAACGTGTTGGATGAACAGGCCGGACAGGCAGCCACCGGCGAGCGGCCGCCGGTGCCGGTCAGCCAGGGTATGCGCGGCATGTCGAGACTGCGCAGCGTCTACGCGGAGTCATTGACCACGCTGATGATCGCAGTGTCGCTGGTGTTGCTGATCATGTGCGCAAACGTGGCCAGCCTGATGCTCACGCGAGCCTCTGTGCGTGCCCGTGAGATGAGTGTGCGGGTTGCGCTGGGCGCCCGTCGCCTGCGTCTCGTCCGCCAAATGCTCACGGAAAGTCTTTTTCTTTCCATCCTCGGCGGGGCCCTCGGCCTGCTGGTGGCCATGTGGGGCAGTCGTGGTTTGCTGCGCCTGGCATCCAGCGGTCCGGGCGCGATTCCCCTGGATGCGCGACTGGATATCCGCGTACTCGCTTATTCCGCGCTGCTAGCCTTGCTGGCGGCCGTGCTGTTCGGCCTGCTCCCCGCCTTGCGCGCAACCCGAACCGACGTGTCAGTCACGCTGCGCGCGAATTCGCGCAGTGTCACCGGCGGCCCGCTGGGCAGCGGCCGCGGCTGGGGCATCGGCAAAACGCTGGTGGCCGGACAGGTTGCGCTTTCGATGGTGCTGCTAATGGGCACTGGTCTCTTGCTGCGTACGCTTTCGCGATTGGAAAGCACCGATGCCGGACTCGCGCGTGAACGGCTGCTGATCGTGAGCGTGGATGTGGGGCCTACCGGCGCGCGCGGTGACCAGCTGGTACAGGTTTACCATGATCTGCTCGAGCAGATCAAGCGGCAGCCCGGCGTTGCTGCAGCCACGATGTCGGAGAACGGGATCTTCAGCGGCACCGAATCTACATCGACCTTCCAGGTCGAAGGCTTCACGGCCACCGTGCATCAGGATACCACCGCATTCTATGACCAGGTGGGTCCGGATTACGCTCGCACAATCGGCGCGCGGCTCCTGCAGGGACGCGACATCGACCGGCGCGATCAGAACAACAGCGTCCCCGTAGTTCTGATCAATTCTACAATGGCGCGATTCTATTTCGGCACCGATTCGCCGATTGGACGCTCCATCACGGTCGAGGGCGTGCGCTACGCCATCATCGGCGTCGTGGGCGATGTTATCTACCACGATCTGCGGGCCAAACCGGTTCGAAGGTTCTATTTGCCGCTGAGCCAGTCTTCCGAGCTGCCGCAGGAAATCGTATTCGAAATCGCCACGGCCGGCGACCCGGCCGACCTCGCGGTTCCCGTGCGCGATGCGATCGTCGCGGCCAATGGCAGCGTGTCCGTGCTCAGCCATCTGCCACTCGACCAACTGATGCGCAGGTCACTGAGTGCCGATCGATTACTCGCTCGCATCATCACGCTCTTCGGTGGAGTTGCGCTGATTCTGTCCGCACTCGGCCTGTACGGATTGATGAGCTACCTCACGCTGCGCCGACTCAACGAGTTCGGACTGCGTTATGCGCTGGGCGCGCAGCGCAGCGAGCTGACTGGAATGATACTCCGAGAGGCATTCGTCCTGATCGCCGCCGGCGCCATAGCCGGGCTTCCACTGGCGTTCGGGGGGATGCAGCTGATTCGCAACCGGCTGTTTGGTGTTTCCGTGCTGGATCCGACCACGGTTGCGGCGTCACTCGGCATGCTCGCAACCGCAGTGCTGCTGGCTGCCTATATTCCCGCCGCACGGGCAGCCCGGGTGTCGCCCCTGGTTGCGCTGCGGTCGGATTAGAGAACGGACGTTGTCGCGCGTGAAAGCCGGTTGCGGATCGTTTGCGCTCCCACACTATATCCGGTTACCACAAATGCCTTCAACATGCCGACACTTCGCAGGCTGCTCATGGTTCGCGCTGGCACGAATTGCAATGTCGCGCACTCGTCGCAATCCGGCCGACCTGTAGCTTCAATGACGACGTAGCCGCAGTCGCACTGCCTTTCGATGAGCGACCGACGGAACGGTCCCATCCCGAAGTACACTGCTGTCATCGGCGTATACAGCACCCGTGCGGTCCGAAGTGACGGCTGTTGGTCGGTTGGAAATTATGCGACCTCTTCCGTCACTCGGCTAAGGAGTGGGCTGCGCGGAACGAGGATAAGGAGCATTGGCGTCTAAACGCGACAACTTTGCTTCTAATCCAATAGGTTCGGTGTGATGGCTGCTCCTCACGACCAGGAACGGCAAACATCAACGTTTGTCGCGGATCCAAAACAGCCGGCGATAACCCAAAATTTGCTATAGAGTGCACGTGGGACAAGCGACGCTGATTGGTGTCCAAAGTGTGGGACGCGGCTACACGCACCTCCGTCCAACCACGCACCACGCTGTCCGGTAGCGATCGCCAGCCCGGCTCGCTTGAGTGCGGCCCGATAAAAAAAGATGCTGTACCCGGTCCGACTTGGCGGCGGTGCGGTCCGAGCTGATCAGCGAGCACGTGGCGCATTTCGTCGGTTGAAACCGTTACTCGGAGCGCAGCGCCACGGTCGGATCGACTCTCGTAGCGTGAAGCGCTGGGATGTACAAGGCCAGGATTGACACTGTAACCAGGATAAGCGGCGCCGTCCCTAGCGCTACGGGTTTCGAAATTGTTCACTCCGTAGAGGATGCCCTGGAGGAACTGCCCGGCGCCAAGGACCAGATGCAGGCCGATCGCAATGCCGATTGTCGTGACGCGTCCGCCCTCTCGCAGCACCTGCGGCAGCAGACGCGGGGTGTGCCAGTGGCGACGCGGATGCTACGTGTCAGAGGGTCATCGCTCCGACGCTGCGCAAACGTGCGCAGCCGATCGATCAGTGCGAGATGCGCCTGTCCCCGCGCTTTCGTCGTACCTGACCAGAGCGTTGACGGAACCCACGAAGGTCGTGTCTCGTTAAGGGATTTAGGTGCCGCGGCAACTGGCCTTGAGGAGCAGGCGGATCATCGAGAACATGCGGTGAAACAGATAGTCGATGTGCGCCGAGTCCGTGATCAGAATCTTGTCGATCTCGGTGTGCCGGATCATGAACGTGTTGCCGATATTCGTGAGCGCGATGGCTTCTTCCTCCAGCCTTGCGCGTAGTGTCGGCTCGCCCGCCGCCTTGTCCAAGAGGCGCCCGGCGCTTTCACGTTTGTCGCGCCCCGGTTCCAGTGACTTCAACCGTTCCCAAGCGTCCCAGAGCTTTTCGAGAGACTCGCGCCGGACGTCAATGGACCTGTTGAGGATTTTGTGGCGCGCGACCTCAAGCATGTCGTCGAGCGTCGAATCGCCGCTACGGAAAGTGCTGGCTGCAAGCGCTTCCTGAAGAACCGCCGGCGCTAATCTCACGACTTCGCCGTCCTTCAGCTCAAGCGCCATCCCGTTTCGCTCAAACACGCGATTCACGTCGTTGGTAAACTTCGCGCGCCCCGAATCGCGGTCGTAGCTGTAGTGCGAATGGCTCATGTAGCTGTGGTATTGCGGGTCCTTCGCTTCAGCGATGAACTCGTACGAGAATTCCAGCAGGTCGAAAAGCTGCCCATCCGTCGGCGGGTTAGTGCGGAGCACGTCATGAGGCGAGATGATGCCGAAACCCTTCATGGTTCCACCCAACCGCGTCAGGTCGGTTCCCGCATACGCGTAGCCGTCACCACACTTCTCGTTGAATGACAGGCCGAACCATTCCTCGTCGATGCGTGCAGACACTAGCGTGAGAAGTCCCTCTCGGGTCGGTTCATCGAGCGTCTCCGCGAGCCGTGGCTTGCCTTCGCCGTGCCGTTCGGTGAAGAGCTTCCTTATCATCAGTGCCTGAAGCGCTTGCCGACCTTGGCCTCGGAATCGTGCCATTCGGCCTCGCGGTCATATGAGGCAGCAATCTCTTCGAGCACGCTGGCGACGTACGGGTATTCGAACGCGAGCTTTTGGGACCACCCGCGGTATTTTATGGCGAGCTCACGTTCCTGTGCTCCACCTTCGCCGCGCCAGTGTGCGCCGCGCGAATTGTGTACACCGATCAGAAAGCCTTTAGCGATTTCTGGCGAGGCGATCCGCTCTATCGCCTCGCTGACCGGCGTGCACGGCCAAATGCCTGTGCTGTCGGGAGGAGCGTTGGCAAGGAGCTGACCGATGCAATGGTCGGTGATATCGGCGCGGGCGTACTGCGTCGCGAGGGCGCGGACCTGCGTCAGCCAGTCGATCAGGGCATTCGCGATGATCTTACCGTCGGTGTCCGTTCCGGGAATCTGCTTCATCTGCTGAAGCACGCGATGCATCGCGGAAGCAACGGAGCCGCGCCGTTCAGGGTCCTCGATTTGCCATTCGGGAGGATCCTCGCCGTTGTCGCTGCGTTTCCATAGCAGAGCCATGACCTGCATATACAGCAGCGGCGATTCTGCAATCTGGCGTTCGAGATTTGGAATTCCGTGCTTCGAGTGGTCGAGGGCGCTTACCAGGCGGAATTCCATCTGCGCCATGTCATTGACCGTGACGCCGGCGCGGCCGTCCAGTGCCTGAAGCGCTTCGGATATGTCATGTGCGTCCAAGCGGAAAGTGCCCTGCGGCTCTGCGCCAATGGTGACCACGTCGGTCAAAATCCGTTTGAGGTGCGACGTCTCTAGCCGCACCCAATCCATGTGAGCGGCATGGAAGGCTGCGCGCGGACGTTCGGCATCGAGCAGACGGTCAACGAGCTCGTTAAGGTCCGAATCTGAGTGACTGCGACTCCACTGCGGGAATACTTCCTTCCAGTAGCAACGGCTGATCTCCGTGCCGTACTCGTCTACAGTCAGCCATGTAACCTTCTCGAACGGCGATGACTTGAAGAGCCGCAACCGCTGGCCTGCATCAACGTTGTCGGCTACTGCGCGCAGCAGCGCGTGACGTGCCTCCAAGTCGAGCGCCCATAGGAAGCCGAGCACGCACGCATCGGTCTTCTGTTGGAGGTCGCCGTGAACCCCGAGGCAGCGCAAAAGGAATTCGAGTTGTGCTGCCGAATCGGTGATGCAGAGCGCGGCGTAATGCCCTACCGTCGGTGCGGCACTGCTGTCGGCGAGGAGTGCCGCGACACCGTCAAAGCCATGCGCGGACCAAACATCGGCGAGCGCCTTTGTCCGCAACGCATGAATTCGACCCTCGCGAGCCGTGAAGTCGATGTCTTCCTCTTCGAGTTCGTCTGCCGACTCTTCGACCCACTGGTTCGCGAACAGCCATCCGTACCGGATGACAGGGTCGGATGGTTCGAGCTTCGTGTAAATGTCGCGTGTGCGGTTCCTCGTGGCCTCGTCCGTAACGCGTCGGCGGCCGACTCGCGTTAGCGCGAAACGCCGAATCCGCTCACGCAACGTCGCCTTGGCTTTGTCGGTCGTCTTCGGATCAGCCGCCCAGGCGTCGATCAGCTTCCAAAGCTGCGCGTGGTTTTCTTCTGCCATGCCGCCCAGACGCGCGGTCAAATCGCCCAATGTAGATTCGTCATGGCTCGGCCAAGCGAGAGCGAGATCCAGCGCCTTGCGTCGAAATTCGAGGATTTCTTTTCTGGTCTTTAGAGGCTGACCTGCGCCCGACGCCTCGCTGCGCCAGCGAGGACGATAACTATAGTTGCCGAAGGTGGAGCTAGGGTCGAACTGCTCAATGCAGATTTCCCAGCCGACGCCGGGATAGCGTTTGGTTAGAAGCTCGAGCGCCTTGCACCTTTCTTCAAGCGACGCGGCCGTCTGCGGCATCCATGATCTGAAGATGGCTTCGAGGCTACCGATCGGCTTGTTCCCCCAGTTGTCGCTAATCTTCGTCCGCGAGAGCTGCGCCAGAATCGAGACGACGCGCGGCAGGTTCTGCGGTTTCCATGCGAGGCATTCGAGCGCCCACAGAAGGCCTGTCCGTTGGCAGCTCGCAAAGACTCCGCTCCTGGCCGGCTTCAGCAAGCCGCGAACAACCGGCTCCGCTTTTTTGAGATCGGCTTCCAGCAGGCTGAGAAACGCTTCAGGTGCGGCCTCGGCATAACGAGGCAGATCACGCTCGTGCGACATCAGTTTGTCGAGGGTCAACGGCGTCAACAGCCCCTCAATCAGCTGCCCTACCCGCGCATCGACGTCGACTCCGAGGCGGTCTCTGAACAGGTTGTTCCCGTGAACGGACAGGATGACGAGTGTCTCGCAAATGCCCTCGCGCAGCGCTGCGGAGTGGTCGCGCACGTTGCCATATATGCCAGCGGCCCAGCGGTCGTCCTCGGGTAGTTCGAGCGCCGGATCCGCCTCCGACAACACGTATTCAGCCAGCATTAAGAACTCGTTGAGATCCTTCTCCGTGACTGACTTGCTGACAGCAAAGAGCAGGTCAATCTTTGATGCGACACCGCGATAATTGCCGGCCGACCATACCGGCGGATCATCGAACTGCAGCAGTCGAGTGACTTCTTCCTCAATCCGTTCGTAGGGCCGGTTCGCCAACACCAACAGGATTTCGGTATCTGCCTTTGCTTTGGCGTTCCATGCGCCAAGCAGCATCATCGGGATAAGCGTCCTGGCGGTGTCCGAATCTTTCGCCCACAGAGGCGACTTGATGGCATCGATGCGCGAGAGCCGGCGGCGAAGAATGGTTGGAGACTTACCTGATTCGCGGGCGAGACGTTCGACCGCGTCACCGGTGATGTTCATGGCGGCGAGCGCTGTCTCGAAGGCGTCGTGGCTCAACAGGTCCAGGGCGATGTCCGGTTCGGATTCAACGGCATTGCGCGGACGGACAACGATCGAATGGTGGTTGCGATATACAGTGACGAGTTCGCGCTCGGCTTCGCCCGTCGTGACGATGGGAATGAACGGAGACGACCCCGGGGCGAGGGTTCGAAGCGTCTCGGGCGACTCGAAGACGGCGGGCAGGTCCTTGGATTTCGAGTCTGCGTCCGTTTGCTCGAACATGCAAGCGAGGAAGGCAAGAGCCTCGTCGCGCGAATCAGCTGCTACAACAAAAGGCTTGTCACTGTCCTTCGCTAGCCATTCCTTGAACGCCTTGGCGTGGGCGGCGATGGATGGCGCAAAGATTTCCGGTGTCATTCGAGGTTCACTGCCAGCGGCCCAGCGCTCCCAACAATTATCCAGAGTCTCGTAGCCTGCGACGGGCATGCCGAGCTTTTCGGCGAGCCAGATTTGCGCGGGGATTGACTCCTCAAGCCACTGCTCAAGGTCACTGGCGTCGAGGACCCTGACGGCCTTCCACTCGTTCAACGCATTTTTTTCTTTGAGCCACGCCTCCTTGCCGGCCCAGTTGCGCGGCGTTACGAAGACAAACGTGGTCTGGGCCCGCTCAGCGGATGGCACCGAGGTTACCCGCGCGGCGTAGTCCTTCTCGGCCTTCGCCTGCGGGTTCTTGTTCACGCCGAATTCCCAGTACGATTTCCCGCCAGGAATCCACGCGGTGGCAGCGTCGGACTCGATGATTCCATCCGAGCCTTTGCGCTCGGCGTTGTCATAACCGGGAAAGTCGACACGACGCAGCTCATGCCCAGTGGAATGAACGAGACGACGGAGCAACACGGGGACAAGCTGCCTCGCATCCAGATGGTCAGCAGCCCAGCCTTCAATCTGGCGTGACTTGATGCTGAGGAAACTCGGAACGTATCTACGAACGGCGACTACCTTCTCCACCGCGCGCTGCTTCGCGCGGTTTGCCGCGGCCTGCAAGTCCAGCAATTTTTGCCGATCGGTGCCGAAGGACTTTTCCAGACGCACCGCCATGTCGGGCGACAATGCTGCGTTGCCGTTGAGCAGATTCGAAAGGGCCGGCCGGCCGACCCCCAGTCGGCTTGCGGCCTCTTTAACCGACATCCCAGCCGGGATGACGTGCTGTCTGATGTACTTACCGACCGGGACGGGCGCGTCTGAATTCTGGGCCATTTCCAAGTGTAGCGTGTTACGCTACACAATACAAATGCGGAAATCGCAGGTTTCATGCGGATCGGCTCGCGCGGGCCTTTTTACCTGCGAGTACTTGGCGGACGCGCTCACGGATTCCGTGATGCTCCGAGTAGGTCCTCCTCCGACGTCGATCTCACCTCGAACCGGTGGCGGCTTCACGTTCAAGCGCAGACCGCAGACCGGCTGCGACGGGCGTAGTGAGTGCCAGCTCTTGAGAACGAGGCGCACACGAAGCTCATCGTCGACCCCTCCCGGGTGTCTTCAGCAGCCCGTCGATTTCCCAAACTCGCTTTCGAACCACGGGTAGTAAGATCGTGCTGGCGCGGCGGGGGCTTTCAGAGGTCGTCGAGGAGAAACGATAGCCTTTAATCGGAGCGCAACAACACGGTCGGATCGACTCGGCCAATGACGCTGAACACGGTGTCCACGTTTCGCGATTGCGCATCGGCTGCGCTCGGCCGAAGCGACATCGCGTCAGTCCCCATGGACGAAAAAGGCGCCTCCGGCCAGCGCGAGGAGCAGCGATTCGGTGAGGAGTTGCCGAACGAGGCGCGATCGTCCGCCGCCGGGTGACGTCCAGATCGCCAGTTCCTCCAGCGCACGTGATTCGTGCAAGCAACGGATCGGCGAGGTTGAGACAGGCTACGAGCAGGACGACCGCCGGTCGTCCGCCAATCGCTAGTTGCCGTCTGTAACACATGGCCTTGCGCAAACGTTGTTTGTGCAGTAACCGCGATCCTCAGAAGAAGGCGTCCGCAAGTGTCCAACAAGTTTCTGGATGAGTACGGTTACATACCCGAAGAAGAACCGGTCCCTAAGGCCGCTGACCAACCGACCGGCGTCGGAAGACAGGCGGTGCCATCTGCGTTTCGTGCAAAAACCTTTCGTCGCGCCGGCACCGCGATGCTGGCAGTGCTGGCCATAGCGGTTGGCGTATTGGCGGACGATGTGTTCGGTGCCGCTTATGGACGAATCAAAGACCGCCTGCGAAGGTTCGAATCCACGCCGCTGGTGGTTCCAGATGGCAATTTCGGAGCTTCAGAAGTCGAACGTTATGGCTCTTTGCCGGACGCAATTCACGATAGCCCGCCGCATGTGATCTCGTTGCTTCGTGATCTAAACGAGCCGGGAATGCGGCGATTTGATATTCCGTTCAAACGAGCGCGTGGCACGGCGCCGACGTACGGCTTGCGGCCGAGACCGGGATTTGAACGGCAGTTCGGCGAACTCATCGGGACCAATCTCAATCGGATCTCGATCTACACGATCCGGATACCGATATCTTGGTCCGCGGAAAAGCTTGAACTTCATAAATACCGCTGGGCGAGTTGGTGCGGTGTCACTATTGAATGGATCGATCGTTGGAGTGAGTTCCGACCGTCAGACTATACGAACCGGAAGAATAACTGCCATGCTGACGGAACCTGCATCATTGTTTCTACGGGTTGCAATAAGGCCATATTTACTGATCTTGAAGGCTGACAATGCGCACACTCTATCGTCATCTCGCTTTTCGTCCACACGATAATAGGCTTCTTACATCGTCGGCCGCGTTCTGGCTGTTCTCAGCACGAATACTCGTGTTCGTTATGGCGACTGCGGAAGCTGCTGCGTGGGGGTACTTGGGATTTGTTTTCAGTGAAGGGTTCATACGCTGGATTACAGCTGGAATTGTCGGTGCGGCGATTTTTCTTGTCGTTTGGATGATCGATGTTTCGCTGATCACGATGGACCGAGCGTGGCCGGAGCATGCAAAGGCAATCCTCGGCGAAACAACGGCAAGAAGCCGGCGGCAATTTCCAGAGTCCGTGACCTTTTTGTTGCGTGTTGGCCTTTTAGTTGGATCATTGACGATCACCGCGCCATACTTAGCGCAGCTCGTTTTCTATCGGGACATTGAGCGGTTCAACACAAACGTCACCGCCGCTCGAATAGACAGCACTCGTGCGAACCTTATTGAGCATTTTAACATATCCGTTCTCGACAAGCAGAACGAAGTAAATGGTCGGCGTGCTGACTACGAAAAAGAAATCGCCGGTCAGGGACCGTCGCGTCGTTTTGGCGCCGGTCCCACGGCTGCTGCAATTGGTAATACAATCGCTAAGCTCGAGGCTGAGCTTAACGAATTAAAGGAGCAACGCGAAGACGACTTATCTCGATTTGAAACAATCGCAGGTGATCCACGCGGTAACCGCGATCGTCTCGCTACACTTTACAATCTCATTTTGCCTGAACAGACGATTCTAGGCAATTACGCGGCACTCCAAGAATTGCGCAAACGCCCGGAGCATCGCCAGACGGAATTGGCAATCAAGGCATTCCTGGCATTCATCTTTTTTGGGTTGTTGCTTCTCAAACTTTTCGAACCTTATTCCGTGCGTCTTTATTTCAGCGAAGTGTTGCAGCAGGAGTACTCACGCTATCTGGCTGGCACTTTCGACGCCGCCTTGCCACCAACTGAACGATCAGAAGCGAACGGTCGAACGCAGCAGCCTGTTATGTCGCCGCAGAGGTTCTATAACTTTCTTGCGGGTATTTGGGCGCCATCTCGTTTGCTAGAAGAGAAACAGGCAAGAGACAAAGCACAAATCACAGCGGCAGTTTCCGCTTTGGGGAATATTGAGCGGATGCGCGAAGTGGCTTTTGACGAGTTTACCAAGAGGAGCCAAGACGTAGGCCGGCTCACAAAAGCGCGAGACGATGTCAAATTCGAGATCGCGCAGATCAAATCTGCCATTGCCGTCGTCGGCGCTGATGCTGAGAACTTTGAGCTAAAGTTAAAGACACTCATCACGCGGCCGGACTCGCTCGATGACCTGAATTGGCGCGAGCATCGCACCGAGCTTACCAAGAGACTAACAGAAGCGCGTCGTGTCGCACGTGAGCTAGAGGAGCGCTTGCCTTCATTCATCTCGCACAGCGAGCGCAGCGAAAACGAACTTGAAGAGGCGCTGAAATGGTTGAGAATCAGCAGGCACGAACTTGAAGCGGTAGATCGTGAGATCCGCGCGATTAGAGAAATGCTAGCAACTTCAACAAGCGCTGACGTTCGTTCCGCCTTGAAGGTGATCTGAGTTTGGTTTTCTGTTGTGACATCCGTCGAACCAATTGTGCGGGAACATCCGTGCTTCGCTTTCCGGCAAGGCGACGCTGCCTTGCTCTTTATGTGTACGTTTATGAGTACGTGTACGTTCACGTGGACGTACTGGCGGTCTGATTGTTCGTCGGCGCTTCTACGCACCCCGTACACGTGAACGTGAACGTACACGTCTGTTCCTCCTACATACCCGGCCCCAGCACGATCCCATTCAAAACCAGCTTGTCCAGTGCGCGCCACCAAGCCCGAAACATCGGCTCGTTGTTGAACAGGACGATGTGTCCGCTGCCTACCGGTTCCTCGATCACGAGTGCGGCGTTGCGGAGGAGTCGCTCCGTGTTATCGGGAAACGCAAAGCCTGCGCGCAGCAGTTTCCCTTCCGCGGGGAACACGGCGATGTTGTTGCCATCCTTGGAGAGCTTCAGGAAGCTGCCACCATCCAGCATGACGGTCATGCGCTGGCGATCGTATCCATGCGTGAGCCAGTGTGTGCGATCGAGAATGACATCGAAGTGACTTCCGGCGAGTCCTTCCACCGCGTCTGAGGTGGCGGAGGGGCTGGTCACGGCAAGCAGGCTGTCACGCGCCGCTTCTCGTTGACGGGCTGAGTCTGCCGCTGTGACCGGCGCCTTCTTCGGCACCGTATCCGCCTCGTGCATGCGTGCACTGGTCAGGTTGACCTCGGCGTTGGCTGCCCAGCCGGTGGCACCACCCATCGTAATCAGGGTGCCGCCACGTCGCACCCAGGTGCGCAGCGCATCGGCACCCGGCTTGCCCAGTCGTTGCGAAAGGAAGCCCGCCTGCGCATCGGGAATGATCACCACATTGAAGCGCGACAGATCACCACCGAGCGATGTAGCGGCGATCGGTGTGAATGGGATGCCATAGCGCTGCTCGAGTACCCACCAGATCGAACCGTAGCTGGTCTGGCTCACGCCGTCACTGCCGACCAGTGCAATCTTGGGCTCCTGCAGATCGACAACCGCACCCGAGCCAATACCGAACTGCGCAGATTCGGTGAATGCAGTGTTCACCGGAAAGACCTCTACACCCGCCTGCCGGGACAGCGTGGCGATGCGCGCATGCAGCGTCGTGTCGTTGCGCGCCACCCTCACGATGTACGTACCGCGCGGAAGCCGGCGGCCACCCGCCTCAATGATTTCGGTCGCATTGGCAACTCTGAAGCCCTCGGCCATCAGCTTGTAAGCGAGCCGCGGTGCGCCGCCCCGTTCCGACGTGAACACGTAGGCCGACTGGGCGCGCCCACCAATCACGCCAGCACTGACTTCGACCGGCAGCGTTTCACCCAGGATTCGCGTGTCGGCCGTGCGCTCGGGCGGCAGTCGCAACAGGTCACCGGTAACCGCGGCCGCATCTTCGGTCCAGAATGCGTCCACGCCAAACGTGACCGGCAGCGACCACGCAGTAACATCGTAGAACTCGTAGCCCTCGCGACTGACGTTCCCCCCACGACGCTGGTTGCGGCGGAATTTATCCAGCTGCGATTGCACGAAGGCACTGTCGAATCTGGGTGCTGGCTCGAGGAATGCCTTGGCCAGCCGACCCTGCGGCTGCGCCAGGTCCACGACGTAGGCGCCGACATCGAAACGGCGCGACCCGACTGCATCATCGGCGAACGCGTGCGCGCGAGCAGACGTCATTGGTGCGGTCAGACGTCGCACTTCGATGCCCGACCGCAGCAGCGTCGCGGCCAGCTCGGCCGCACGGACCGGATCCGCGCCGGGCAGGAAAACGAAGCGCTTAATGGTACCGCTGCGGCCCTCGTCGATGGCACCCTGGCGAAAGGCGAGGAAATCGCGCACGCGCTCGCGGCGGCGCTCCGCGGTTGCTTGAATGGTTGCCTGAGCCGTGACGTAGTGCTTGGCGATGCCATCGCGGAAGGAGAGCAGCGAACCATCCGGGCGGCGGATCACGATGCCGCGATGCCCGCCGCCATCGGTCTCGTAGGTCATGCCGATTGCGCCCACCAGCGACGGCCAGGTATCCCAATAGAACGGACCGAAGAAATCGAACACGTCCCGCGAGTAATACATCCAGCCGTATCGATCGAACGCGCTCGCGTTCGCGCGGCCGTAAATCTCCATCCACTTCTCGAACTGGGTGCCGGCCAGGTTCAGGTTCATCGGGTTTGCGGTCGGCGGGAAGAAGTAGTTCGGAGTCTGGCCGTGTTGATCGATGGCAACCATTGGGTGCCATTTCAGGTAGCCGTTGACCAGTGCACGCACCTCACGCTGAGTGGTGGTCATCACATCGCGGTTCATGTCGAAGCGGTAGTGGTTGAAGCGACCCTGAATGCTCCAGGGTTCCTGTTTCTCGAGCGACCCCGGATCCGGACTGCGCACGCCGATCGAGTTGTACCAGACCGCAAACCGTTCGTGGCCGTCCGGGTTTGTGCTCGGATTCAGGATCACCAGCGTGTTGCGCAGCGCGTTCACTGTGGCCGGCTCGTCACTGGCGGCCAGCTGATAGAGCGTCTGCATCGCGGTCTCGAAGCCCGGCGATTCATTGCCGTGCACCGACTCGTTGATCCAGACCACGGCGGGCACTCGCTCCACGATCGCATCCAGCTCGCCCTGCGCTGCGCCACGCGGATCGGCCAGCCGGTCGAGGTCGGCGCGAATCGCATCCAGCCGCTGGATGTTCTCCGGCGCCGAAATGATGAACAGCCGCATCGTGCGCCGTTCATTGGTCGTGCCGATTTCCTCGACCCGCACGCGATCGGTGGCTGCGTTGGCGATCGCGAGCAATACCCGCTCCTGCTGCGAGAACTGCGTGTTGGCCTCGCCGATGTCGTAGCCCAGGATGGATTCGGGGCGCGGCACCGCCGGCCGATACGGACCGCGATCGTAGAACGAGAAACGGCGGTCATCGCGAATGGAGTCACGAGACGACGCCTGCGCGAGCACGGGTGCCGCACTCACTGCCATCAATAGCAGGGCTTTTCCAAGCATGATTTGAGTCTACGGGATGGAGGTGAAGTGAACGGTATTCAGGCGCGGTCAAGATGTGGTTGCGAGGTGCACCCGGCTAGTGTAGTGTAGCCGAAGTAACTTGAGCACCGAGAGCGCCG
>JBBDWZ010000177.1:0-24889 GCA_040902615.1 Gemmatimonadota bacterium
GTGCAACGTCCCGGTCTCGCGGAAGGTGCCAGCGGCGGTGATCCGCAGTTCACGCCCACACTGGTGCGCGCCGCCATCGCGGCCGGGGCCGATGCGCTGTTCCTGGAAGTGCACCCGCGCCCCAGGGACGCTCCCTCCGACGGCAGCAACATGCTTCTGCTCGACCGGCTCGAGCCTTTGCTGGTGGAAGTGTTGAAGCTGCGTGAGGTGCTGCGTGGTTGAGAACATCCCGGTCGAAGTCGCCCGAAGGATCAAGCTGGTCATCGTCGACATCGATGGCGTACTCACGGACGGCGGCATCATCCTGGGCACGATTAACCAGGTCGAAACGGTCGAGTTCAAGCGCTTCGAGATCCAGGACGGCCTCGGTCTCAAGCTGATGAAGTGGGCCGGCCTGCACGTATACCTGGTCAGTGGCCGGCGCTCCAGCGCCAACGTCGCGCGCGCGAGAGACCTGAACATCGAGTATCGTGAGGCGGACGGCGGCTACAAGCTGCGTGTGGTCGAGCAGCTGGTACGCACGCACAATCTCGATTGGTCGGAGGTGTGCTGCATTGGGGACGATTTGCCGGATATCGCATTGATGCGGAGAGCCGGCCTGCCGGTCGCGGTGGGCAACGCAGTACCGGAGGTCACGCGTTTGTGTGTATGGCAAACCCGGCGCACCGGCGGTCATGGTGCCGTGCGTGAGCTGGCCGAAGCGCTGCTCCAGGCACGCGGCGAGTGGGACGCACTGATCGAGCAGTACGAGTCGAAGCGCAGCGAAATGCCGGTCACCGAGCAGCCGTCGTGTCTTCCACGCCTGTGACCGAGACGAGATCCGAGTCCGCGCTCGAGATCGCGCGGCGTGTGATCCGCATGGAGGCCGAGGCGCTGCACGCGCTCGAGCAGCGGCTCGGCCCGGAATTCGATCGCGCGGTCGAGTTGATCGCCGGCGCAACCGGCCGCGTCATCGTGTCCGGCGTCGGCAAGTCCGGCATCATCGGCCGAAAAATCGCATCGACGCTCACGTCCACCGGCACGCCAGCGATTTTCCTGCACCCGGTCGAAGGCCTGCACGGCGATCTCGGCATTGTCACACGCGATGACGTGGCGATCCTGATCTCGAAGTCTGGTGAATCCGATGAGCTGCGCGGCCTGGTCGAGTATCTGAGCCGGTTGGGTGTGCGCATGGTCGCGCTGACCGGCAAGGAAGGCTCCGGCCTCTCGCGCTCGGCCACGGTCGTGCTCGATACCTCGGTGGCCGAGGAGGCCTGCCCTCATGACCTTGCGCCGACCACATCGACCACCGTTACCCTCGCCCTCGGGGATGCCCTCGCCGTGGCGCTGCTGTCGCAAAAGGGGTTCACCCGCGATGATTTCGCGCGCTTGCATCCGGGCGGTGCGCTGGGACGGAAACTCACGCTGCGGGTCAGCGACGTGATGGTGACCAGCGACCTGCCAACGCTCGGACCCGGCGCGAGCATGCGTGAGTGCGTGGTCTTGCTGGCAGAGAAACGCGGTACAGTGGCGGTAGTGGATGAAGCGCAGCATGTGATCGGGGTGGTGACCGCCGGTGATCTGACCCGCCTGATGGAGCGCGAGCCCGCTTTCCTGGACGTTGCCGTGGAGCAGGTCATGAACCGGTCACCCAGAACGGTCGAGCCCGATGCACTGGCCGCGGCCGCGGTCTACCTGATGGAGACCGGCGGGCGGAGCGGCATCATGGCCATGCCGGTCGTGGACCCCGAACATAGGATCGTAGGTATCGTTCACCTTCACGATCTTTTGCGAGCGAATGCGGTATAGAAAGGGTATGAAAATGAAATCGGGGATGGCCGCGATACTCGCGGTATTTGTTGGGGCCTGCAGTCAACAGCCGACGCCGACCGGCGAGGATTTCCAGGAAGTACCGGCCGACCTGGTCATGATCGGCATGAGGTCCTACGTGACCAGCAACGGTATTCGCAAAGCCCAGCTTCTGGGCGATACCGGTTTCGTCTACGATGACTCGAGTAAAATCCACGTCAAAAAGGTCAACCTGAAGTTCTTTGATGAGCAGGGCGTGGAGTCGGGCAGCCTCACGTCACGCACAGGTGATTTCAATACGACGACGCAAGCGATGATCGCACGTGGAACGGTGGTCCTGGTTACAACCACCGGCAATCGGCGGATTGAAACTGAAGAACTGCATTACGATCCCCAGTCACATCGCCTTTGGAGTGAAGTCGCGACCCTAATGATCGAACCTGGATCCCGGGTAACCGGATCGGGGTTCACAGCGGATGACAAGTTTCAGAACGTGAGAATCACAAATCCGGGCGGCCGGGTCGGTGGCAAAGGGTTCAAGTTTTGACCGGTCTGCGTCGTTACCTGGGGCTCGTGCTGCTTTTGGTCCCATTCAGTGCTCGAGCCCAGGAAGAAGGCTGTGATATCCTTCCAATCGCGCGGAATACGAGCGCGGTACGGCAGGGTGACGCGATTTATGTCGGTGGACGCACGGAATTCCGGTGCTCCCGCGGCGTCACCTTCGTGTCAGACAGCGCAGTCAGCGCTCTCGGCATGCGCATGCTGATCGGCAACGTGATTTATACCGACTCGGTCAAGCACATCATCTCTGAGCGACTGGACTATCTCGAGAGCGCGGGAACGGTATCCGCGTTCGGCAGCACCGTAGTTACCGATCGGAAAACCGGATCCGTGCTGCGCTCGCCGAGTGGTTTGCTATACACCCGTGAATCGCCAGGCAAACCCGAGATGATGCAGGTGCACAGCGGCCGGCCGCATCTGACTCTGCTGGATTCCGCCAAAGCCGGGCAACCGCAGGATACAACCAATATCGATGCCGATGCCATTACGATCATCGGTCAGAACAATTTCACGGGTCGTGGCAATGTCGTGATCCGGCGCGGCGAGCTGAATGCAACCGGTGCGCAGACCATCTTCGATGACAGCCTCGGCATAATGCGGCTCTGGGGTCTCGCACATCTTCGGGGTGAGAACTACAACGTCCGTGGTGACAGCATCTACTCGGAAATCGAAGGCGACCAATTCCGTAACGTGCAGGTCTTTCGAAACGCGAGCATTGTTTCAGAAGACCTGGATGTGAAAGGCATTCGGCTGAACATCTCGTTCGATTCGGGAGCGGTGAACCGGCTGATCGCGGTTGGCCAGAAGGGCGACAGCACACAAACCGGTTTGTCGCAAGCCACGGCAGTAACCCCGGAGTTCACGCTCACCGCGGATTCGATCGACGCACTTGCACCAAAACAGAAGCTCGAGCTGGTCACGGCAGTGGGCAACGCTCTGGGCGTACGCGAGCCGGACTCACTGGATCTGACCCTGCCCGAGGCGATTCGCAACGACTGGCTGCGTGGTGACACCGTAATCGCGTATTTCGCGGAGGCGCCGGACTCGATCAAGGCGCAGCGAGCGAAGTCGGATTCAGCCAATGATCGCGTGCTGGAGCGCTTGATCGCGATCGGCCGAACCGGCAAGCCGGCCACGGCGACCTATCGCATGCGCGCCGAGGGTGACACGACGGTCAACAATTTCGAGGTTGGATACATCACCGCTCAGCGGATCACGGCCGTGTTCAAGGATGGCGCGGTGCACGACCTGGACGCGCAGGGCAATATCCAGGGTCTGTATCTGCAGCCGATTCGGCGTGAAGCCACGGCCAGAGGACAGCCAACCAGTGGGAGCCGTCAGCGATGAGGCTGATCCAGTTCGTCTATTCGCTCCGCCCGCATGATGTGTCGGTGGCGATCGCGCTGCTGGAGCTGGTTCGGCGTGCCGATGACGAAGGCGTGCTCGATCGGGGCTGGTGGCTGGCGGCGTGGATCTCCGGATTGCGCGAAACCGGGACGAATATATCGGATGCACCGGCAGCGGCGGGCTCGATCGATGAGCGTGCCCGCTACCTGTATGAACACGTGTTAACCCGGCTTCGAAGCGAGGGGATTGCAAATGGCGAGCCAGAGGGCGAAGCTTGGGAGCGCGTTCGGGTCGTACCAGAGGTCTGGGTGCCGGTGGCGGTCGATCGGGCGGCCGTCCTGTTCGAGCTGAACCGCGTCATCAAAGTGCTGCTCGCGGAGTCGCAGGTGCGGGTAGCCGCCCCGGAAGAGCCGGCGGCGCGAGTCGTTCGCGGGCATGGCAGCACGCTGACGGCGAAGGGTCTGGTCAAGGCGTTTCGCCGGCGCAAGGTGGTCAACGAAGTAAACGTCAGCGTGCAGCAGGGTGAGATTGTCGGCTTGCTGGGGCCGAACGGCGCGGGCAAGACCACCACGTTTTACATGATGGTCGGCCTGATCAACCCGGACGAAGGCGAAGTCTTCTTCGACCAGGATGAACTGACCTCGGTGCCGATGTACAAGCGGGCGCGCAAAGGCATCGGCTATCTGGCGCAGGAGCCGTCGGTGTTCCGGAAACTGACGGTGGAAGAAAATATTCGGGCGATTCTCGAGACCATGTCGCTCTCGAGGCAGGAGCGGAAAGATCGACTCGAGACGTTGCTGGACGAACTCGGCATCAAGCACCTGCGCAAGAATAAGGCGTACTCGCTCTCCGGAGGCGAACGGCGCCGGCTGGAGATCACGAGGGCGCTGGTGCGCGAGCCCAAGTTCATGCTGCTGGATGAGCCGTTCGCGGGTGTCGACCCGATTGCGGTGCATGACATTCAGCAGATCGTGGCCGAGCTGAGGGACCGCGAGATAGGTGTGATCATTACCGATCACAATGTCGAGCAGACGCTCGATATCGTCGATCGTGCCTACATCATGTACGATGGCAGGGTCCGGGTGGCCGGCACGGTTGCCGAGCTGGTCTGGAACGAAGAAGTAGCGGAAATCTATTTCGGGCCGACGCTGACCGCGCGAATGCGCGAGCGTTACAGCCGCCCCGAAGTCATGGCAGAGTGAGCCCCATTAAGACCGGACTTTATCAGGGCACCCAGCTAAAGCAGGAGATGAAGATCAATCCTCGCCTCTATCAGGCGATGGATCTGCTCTACATGCCCCTGCTCGACCTGCAGCAGCACATAAAGCAGGAACTGCTCAACAACCCGTTCCTCGAGCTGGAGGAGCCGCAGGTCACCGAGGAGGAGATGGAATCCGCCTCCAAGGAAGTGCAGAAGGAAAAGGACAAGAAGGAAGAAGAGATCGATTGGGAGGAGATCCTGCTGGACGGCTTCGAAGCGGGCGGCCGCAGGCAGGAATACGAGGACAAGGAATACTACGAGCCGGTCTCCGTAGAATCCCGGGATCTATACGATCACCTGCGCGATCAGCTCGTGTTGATGCCCCTCACACCGCGGCAAACCCTGCTGGGTGAAGAGCTGATCGGCAACATCGATGAAAACGGCTACCTGACCTGCTCGGTCGAAGAAGTCGTCGACGGACTGAACAAGTGGATCGAGGACGCCGGCGCCGATTGGTTCGAGGAATCCGAGGAGCGCAAGCCGTTCACGCAGGCCGAAGGCGAGGAAATGCTGCGCATCCTGCAAGGGATGGATCCGGCCGGCATTGCAGCGCGCGACCTGCGTGAGTGCCTGTTGCTGCAAATGCATGACGTGCAGCAGGAGGATACCCTCGCGTACAAGATCGTCGCCAACTACTTCGATCAGCTGATCAACCACCGCTGGTCCGAGGTCTCCAAAGAGCTGTCCATCACGATCAAGGACGTGCAGACAGCGGCCGACGAAGTGCGCACGCTCGATCCCAAGCCCGGCCTGAAGTACGCGGCGCCGTCCGACAACTACATCACACCGGACCTGGTGGTCGACAAGATCGATGGCGAGTACCTGGTCTTCCTGAACGATACCAGCCTGCCGCGGCTCAAGCTCTCGCGCACGTATCGCGAGATCGCCCGGGACAAGAACAAGTTCAAGGGTGAAAACAAGGAGTTCATCTCCAACAAGCTGAACAGCGCGAACTGGATGATCCAGGCCATCGAGCAGCGCCGTCAGACCATGTTGAAGGTGATGGGTTTCATCGTCGACCGGCAGCGCGAGTTCTTCGAGAAAGGCGTGCAGTACCTCAAGCCGCTCACGCTGCGTGAAGTTGCCGAAGTCATCAACATGCACGAATCGACGGTCAGCCGCGTGACCAACGAGAAGTACGTGCAGACCCCGCGCGGCGTTTTGCCACTCAAGTTCTTCTTCTCCAGCGGCCTGTCGACCACCTCGGGTGAAGACGTCAGCGCGCGCGGCATCAAGGCCAAGATTCAGAAGCTGGTGGATGAAGAGGAGTCCAAGCGTCCGCTGACCGATCAGGCCATCGTCAACATCCTCAAGGATGAAGGCATCCAGATTGCGCGCCGCACGGTTGCCAAGTACCGCGATCAGCTCGGCATCCTGTCCGCTCGCATGCGGAAGCGGGTGTGAGCCAACCGGCGCGGCATAACGACGCGCCGACTCCACGCCTCGCTCCCGAGGCGAAGCACGATTTCGCCGTCATCATCCCTGCTTACAACGAAGCGGACAACATGCCGGACCTGGTCCGGGAGTTCCGCGCCCTGTTCGAGACCCACGGTCTGGATGGCGACATCATTCTGGTCGATGACGGCTCGACCGATGGCACCGCTGACGCGGCCAAACGCGAGGCCGGTGACTGGCTGAACTTCGAGGTGGTATCGCATCGCAGAAACTTCGGTAAGACCGAAGCCCTGATTACCGGCGCGGCAGCCACGGACGCAAAATGGCTGATCCTGTTCGATGCCGATCTGCAGCACTCGACCGAGGAGATCCCGCGCTACCTGGAAAAGCTGGCCGAAGGCTGGGACATCGTTACCGGCCGCAAGGTCGGGCGCTACGAGAAGAACACGGTTTCACGCATCTACAACTCGTTGAACCGCCGCCTGTTCAAGGTGCCGGTCTCCGACCTCAATTCGATGAAGGGCTTCCGCCGCGAGGTGCTGGATGAAGTGCATTTGCGGCATGATTGGCACCGCTTCTTCGTTGTGCTGGCGTTTGCACAGGGATTCTCGGTCACCGAGCTCGACATCACGCTGCACCCGCGGCGCCACGGCGTAGCCAAATATTCGGGCCGCAGCCGCATTGTGGTCGGTCTGCTCGATTTGTTGAGCGTTGCGTTCTTTCTGTTCTTCTCGCGCAAGCCCCTCATGTTCTTCGGCGTGCCGGGTCTGGTTATGATCGTCAGCGGCGTGGTGATCGGGCTGATCGCGATCTTCCTGCGAGCGGCGCACATTCCAACTCCGATCGGCTATCGGCCGTTCCTAACGCTCGTATTCATGCTCGAAGTCCTCGGCTTCTTGCTGTTTGGCTCGGGCTTCCTTGCGGAGTTGGTTGCTCAGCAGCAGGCGGACCTGGATGCGATCAACCGCCGGCTCAAACGCGATGATGAGTAGCCTGGTTGGCTGGACGACGGCCCAACCCGCTGTCACGTCAAAAAGCAATTCAATTTCAATTTCAATTTCAATTTCAAATTGTAAGACGCAGCGGTCCGCGATCGGGAACGCCGAGTTTCCGTACAATTTGAAATTGAAATTGAAATCGAAATCGAAATTTAATCCGTTCCTCTCCCTCTCCCTCTGATGCCTGATCTACCCACCGTCCTGGTCGTGATTGGCACACGGCCCGAAGGCATCAAGCTGGCCCCGGTCATCAGGGCACTGCGCGAGCGGGGCGGGGAAGTCAGCACGCGCGTTGCTCTGACCGGCCAGCACAGCACGTTGATGGACCAGGTGCTCGAGGTCTTCGGGCTCACGCCGGAGCATGACCTGGGCATCATGCGGGAAGGGCAGTCACTCTACGACGTCGCGCACGGCACGCTGGATGGCCTGCGCGACATTGTCCAGGCGAATCGCACGGACATCATCCTGGTCCAGGGTGACACTGCATCCGTTTTCTTTGGAGCGCTGGTTGGTTTCTTCGAGCGTGTACCGGTGGGTCATGTCGAGGCGGGGCTGCGCAGCAACGACAAGTGGCAGCCGTATCCGGAAGAGATTTTTCGCCGATCGACTAGTGTGGTGGCGGACCTGCACTTCGCGCCCACGCGCGGTGCACAGGAAAACCTGCGGGCAGAGCACGTCCCGGAAGATCAGATCTTTCTCACCGGCAACACCGTAGTCGATGCATTGAAGTTGATGTACGAACACCCGCACGAGCCTGGTAATGCCGGGCTGAAGCGGGCCATCGAAACCGGCAAGCGATTGGTCCTGGTCACGGCACATCGACGTGAATCGTTTGGGGCGCCGCTGCGTGAAGCTTTCACGGCGATCCGCGACCTGGCCGACCGCTTCGAGTCTGTGGTTTTTCTGTATCCGGTTCACCCGAACCCGGAAGTCAGAACTGCGGCAAAGGAAGTACTGGCCGATCATCCACGCATCATCCTGACCGAGCCGATGGATTACCTCGATCTCGTGTTCGCGCTCAAGCACGCGACCTTTGCCTTGACGGACTCGGGCGGCATCCAGGAAGAAGCACCCACGTTTCGCGTGCCGGTTCTCGTGATGCGTGAGGTGACCGAGCGGCCGGAAGGTGTCGCGGCCGGTGTGGCCACGCTGGTCGGTACGGATCGAGAGCGCATCATTGACGAGGGTACGAAGCTGCTGACCGAGCGCCGCACGGGGTACGCTCCGCTGAGCCACCTCTCGAACAATCCGTACGGTGATGGCTGGGCCGGGCACCGGATTGCGGACATCGTCATCCATCGGCTGACCGGCGCGCCGCGTCAATACAAAGACTGGAAGCCGTGAAGATCCTGCAGCAATGCATCTACTTCCCGCCGGAGGTCGGCGGGCTCGAGAGTCACGCGTATTACCTGTGCAAGGAGCTGGTTCGCCTCGGCGATGACGTCACGATGGTGACCTCGCGATCGAAGCCGGAAGCGCCGGCACAGGAAGTCATGGCCGGCGTGAAGGTCATCCGCACCTGGTTCCCGGGCAAAACACCGACCGGCTGGATCGCGCACACGATGGGGACCATCCCGACCTACCTGCCGCTGGCGCGCACGGCGGAAGTACTGCACGCACAGACCTTCGCCTCGGCACTGCCCGGAATGATGGCCAAACGTGCCTACGGCAAACCCCTGGTCGTCACCCTGCATACCTCGCATTTCCTGCGAATGGCCAGGAAGCCGCTCTGGCAGCCGATCCTGCGACGCATCATTGCGTCGGCCGATCATCTGCTGGCCGCGAGTGTCGAGATTCGTGACGTCGCGCTCGGGCTGTACCCACACCCGCGCGCGGAAGCGTTGACGAATGGGGTCGATACCTCTTTGTTTCAGCGCGTCGCGCCCGCCCTGCCCAGGGCCGGGCGCCCGCGGCTGATCGTCCCGCGGCGCCTTTACGAGAAAAACGGGGTCGAATACCTGGTGCGCGCGATGCCGCTGATCCGACGCGAAGTCGACGCCGAAGCATTGCTGGTGGGGGATGGTCCGGAGCGGCTCAGGCTCGAGCAGATCGCGCGCGAACTGCGGGTCGAGGACTGTGTCACCTTCATGGGTGCGCGGCCCAACAGTGACATGCCGGGCCTCTACGCGTCGGCCGAGCTCGCTGTGTTTCCGTCGTTGATGGAAGCCACCAGCGTGGCCGCGCTGGAAGCCATGAGCTGCCAAGTACCGGTCGCGGCATCGAACGTCGGAGGCCTGCCCGAGATCGTAGATGATACGGTGGGCGCGCTCTTCGAGCCGGCCAACCCGGAGAGCCTGGCGCGGACGGTGACGGCCCTTTTGCGGGGTGCGGACTTAAAGGCGCTGGGCGCGCGCGCGCGGCAACGTGTGGTGCAGCACTGGAGTCTCGAGCGGCTGGCCCGGAAGCATCAGCAGATCTATCGCGAGCTGCTGGACCAGCGATGACCAAGGAGCGACGAGCGATGAGCGAACCGCCGGCGACGCGAACGAACAGCGTGCCCATTTCCTCGTTCAACATGCGGCCGCGATAATGCCTAAACGCAGGGACACCGTTGCCAAGCCAGTCCGCAAAACGGCAGCTTCCGCGGAATCGAGGCGCACCGCACCGCCGCGGCCGCCCATGGGCTTTCCGGGCTGGGCCGTGCCGCTGATTTACGCGCTGGTCTGCGTCATCATCTTCCGCGAATTCGTGCTCGGGCCCGACCTGGTTCTCGGCACCGATACGCAGGCGCTGAGTTATTTCGCGCGGAATTTCTACACCACCTTCGTCCGCAATTTCGGATCGTTCCCGCTCTGGGATCCGCTACTGTTTGGCGGCCTGCCGTTCGTCGACGGCATGCACGGCGACATTTTCTATCCGCCCTCGTTGGCGCTGTTCTTCATGGACACCGCGCAGTACTGGGGCTGGAAGATGGTGTTGCACGTGTTTCTGGCCGGCATCTTCACCTACCTCTGGCTGCGTGAGCTGGGCCTGCGGCGCGAGACCGCCTTCTTCGGCGGTCTGGTGTACCTGGCGGGTCCGCAACTGGCCAGCCTGCTGTACCCCGGTGGCGACGGCAAACTCTTCGTGTCCGCTCTCGCGCCGCTCGCGTTCCTGTTGACCGAACGTGCGGTGAGCCGCCGGCGCGTCTTCGACTATGCGCTGTTTGCCCTCGGCGTTGCGCTACTTGTGTTCACCTCGCACATGCAGGCGGCCTACTTCGCGATCTGGGGCGTCTCGCTCTACGCGATCTTCAGGCTGGCACAGTGGTGGATCGCAGAGAAGAAGACCGGACCGGTGCTGGCGCATTTCGCCGCGTTTGCGCTCGCCGGCGTTGTAGGCGTCGGTGCCGCGGCCGTGCAGTTCTTTCCTCCACTCGGTTACCTGCGCACATACTCGCATCGGACCGAGCGGACGCTCACGGCGGAAAAGCAGGACGCTTACGCCTACTCGACAACCTGGTCGCTGCATCCGGAAGAAATCGCATCTCTGGTTGTGCCTGAGTTCGTGGGTGACAACGCCGGTCAAAGCGCGGCGGGAAGCACGTACTGGGGCCGGAACCAGGGAAAACTCAACCACGAATACGCCGGCTTCTTGCCCCTGATGCTTGCGCCGCTGCTGTTGTTGCGCCGTCGCTCGGGGCGTACCTGGTTCTTTCTCGCGCTTAGCGTGCTCGCGTTGCTGTACGCGCTGGGCGCAAACACTCCCGCGTTCCGGCTCTTCTATCTGATTCCCGGCGTCCGGCTCTTCCGCGCGCCATCGATCATCATTTTCCTTTACGCGTTGAGTATTGCGACGCTGGGCGCGTTTGCGCTGGAGCGCGCGCTCGACTGGGCGCGCAGCTCGCCGGAAGAAGCGCGCGTCGTGCGCCGTTACCTGTGGACTGCAACCGGTGTGGTCGGTGTTTTTGCCATACTGGCCAGCAGCGGCGCACTCATGGCATTCTGGCAAAACGTGATCTATGCGCCGCCGGGGGACAAACGCGGTTTCCTGACTACCAATCTGCCCCTGTTGACCAACGGGTTCTGGTTTGTATTTGTTTTTGCACTGGCCGCGGCCGGCACCTGGGAAGGCGTTGCGCGCGGCAAGTTCGGGCCCATCGTCGCAGTCGCTCTCATCTCATGCATTGCGGTCCTCGATGAAGTGCGGGTGAGTCGTCCGTTCGTACGGGCCACCGCATCGATCAACGATCCGAACGATCCGATGCTGCGCGGTCATCCGCTGATCGACTTCTTCAAGGAGCGCCAGCAGGGCGGGGAAGTGTTTCGGGCCGCCATCTTCGGCGGCGGCGGAAACCTATTTGCAGTTCACGGCATCGAGCAGCTGGCCGGGCATCATGGCAACGAGATCGGCCGCTACCGGGAGCTGGTCGGCGGGGACCGCCTGGACAACCTGATCCTGTCACAGTTCCGGCTCATGGATGTCACCAACACGACCTACCTCTACTCCGGTGTCGCGTTGACGGCGCCGGAGCTCGTGCAAATCGCGCCCGGGTTGTACCAGAAGCGGGATGCACTGCCGCGTGCATACGTCGTCGGAGCCACCGAAGTCATCGCCGATTCGCTGGCCGCTGGCCGGCTGCTCGGTGGTCAGTTCGACTATCGGACCACCGCGCTCTTGCCGGAACCGTTGCCAGCGGGAGTCATGCCTCAAGCTGGCGCACAAGGAACAGTCGAATGGGTGGAACGCACGCCGAACGCATTTCGCTTGCGCGTGCAAAGCGATCGGCCGGCGCTGCTCATGGTGCTGGACAACTACTATCCGATGTGGCGTGCGACGGTGGATGGCAATCCAGTCGACATCCTGCGCGCCAACTATACGTTCCGCGCAATTCCGGTCCCGGCCGGTCAGCACGATGTGCAGTTCAGGTACGATCCATCCAACCTGCGCACCCCGGCGATCGTCTCAGCGCTGCTGCTCACCATTCTGGGAATTCTGGGACTCGGCTTGCCGCTGCTGGCGCGGGTGAAGGCACGCCGGCCTGCGCCGGTGGCATGAACAAGCGCGTAACGGCCTACGACGTCGCGGATCACTACGACGACGCGTATTTCGCAGACCTGGCCAGCCGCTATCGACAGCGCAACCGTTTTGCCCGCCAGCGGATTGCCAACGTGTTCTCGCTAATGCCCGACGTGAAGGGCCGCACGGTACTCGACCTCGGGTGCGGCATGGGCACGTTCACGCTCGAGGCGGCCGGCCGCGGTGCGCGCGCGCTCGGCATCGACATGATGCCAACCGCCTTGAAGGCGGCAGCACGGGTGGCCAGGGAAGAAGGCGTTGCTGATGCGCGTTTCGCGCTGGGCGATGTCGCGAGGCTGCCGGTGCGCAACAGTGCTGCCGATGTAGTGCTCGCGGCCGATCTCACTGAACATCTCGATGACGACACCTTCAACGCGATGCTCGGCGAAGCGCAGCGAGTTCTCAAGAAGGGCGGACACCTCGTACTCTACACGCCAGAAGCATCCCACATCTTCGAGCGGCTGCGTGATGCCGGTGTCATGAAGCAGGATCCGTCACACATCGGCGTTCGCACTGGCGAGCAGCTCGCCCAATCGGTGCAGCGGGCGCGTTTCGAGCTGGTGCGGTTGACCTATCTGCCGTCACACTTGCCAGGGTTGAACCTGCTCGAGCGTAGGCTCGGGCGATGGGTTCCGCTACTTCGGCGGCGGGCGGGCGTCGTGGCAAGGCGACCAGCGTGAGCAAGTCCGGCAGGTGGCTCCGTATGCTTCAGGTTGTCTTGTTTGTCCTGGTTGGCTGGCTCGTGTATCGCCAGCTGGCGCCGCAACTGACCCAGCTCAGCCGTGAGGATCTGTTGCGCTATCGTCCGTCCGTTCCGCTGCTGATCGCTTCTACCGCGCTGATCACCAGCATCAACGTCATGCATGCCCTCATCTGGCGATCGATCACCGTTGCGCTGACCGGCACCAGCGTTTCGATTCGGTCCGCCATGAGGGTGTTCTTCATTTCCAGCCTCGGCCGCTACGTGCCGGGGAAAGTCTGGCAGCTGGCCAGCATGGCCGTGCTGGCGCAGGCCGAGGGCATTTCTGCGGTGGGTGCAACCGCCGCATCACTGGTTGGCCAGCTCGCCTTTCTGACTACCGGTATCCTTTTTCTGGCAGTGCTGTTACCCAGCGTCTTGTCTGGCGCCGCTGTGTGGGCAGCGGTCGGACTGATTGCGGCGGCACTCGTGCTCATGGTGTTTGCCTTCAGCGATTCCGGCAAAGCGGTTCGTCAGCGCTGGTTCAGCCGGGTCGATCCGCGCGTTGCGCAGGCGGGTGCTCTACTCGATCGTCTGAGTCTGAGCCATGCGCTCCAATACTGGGCCCTATATGCGTTCAGCTGGGTGCTGGTCGGTGTGGCGTTCAACCTGTTCGTGACTGCGTTTGTGCCTGAGCGCAACTTCGTTGACTTCGCGGCAGTCGTCGCTGCGTCGTATGTGGGCGGCTACATCTCGCTCCTGCCTGCGGGCGTGGGCGTGCGTGAAGGCGTGATGGCCAGTCTGCTGACGCCTGCAATCGGGGCCCCCGCCGCCCTGCTGATCTCGATCATGTCGCGACTCTGGTTTTCCGCAGGGGAGCTGCTGCCGTTGATGGCAGTACCATTCTTTCCCAGAACCGGCAGGGCGGCATGAGCAACGCGCTGCGCGGTCTCGTCATCATCCCCACCTACAACGAGCGGGACAACCTGCCCAAGCTGCTGCCCATGGTACTGGGTCAGGACGCGCGCCTGGAAATTCTGATCATCGATGACGCGTCACCGGACGGTACCGGCCAGATCGCGGATCAGCTGGCGCAGGAGAACCCGCGCATCCACGTGCTGCATCGGGCGGGCAAGCTCGGACTCGGCACTGCCTACATCGTCGGCTTCCGCTGGGGCATCGAGCGTGGCTTCGACTGGCTGTTCGAGATGGATGCCGACTTCTCGCATGATCCGGCGCATCTGCCCGAGTTCATCCATGCACTGGCCGATCACGATCTCGTTCTGGGTGCCCGCTACCTCGAAGGTCGCGTAACCGTAATCAACTGGCCTATTGCCCGGCTGCTACTGTCGTACTTCGCCAACGTGTATGCGCGCTTCGTCACCGGCCTGCCGGTTTACGATGCTACGAGCGGCTTCAAGGCTTTCCGCCGCGCGGCGCTCGAAGCAGTAAACCTCGATCGCGTCGAATCAGAGGGCTACGCATTTCAAATCGAGGTGAGTTTCCGCGCCTGGCGGAAGGGGTTTACGATTGGTGAGATCCCGATCGTATTCGCGGATCGAACTCTCGGTGAATCGAAGATGTCGAAGAAGATCATTTGGGAGGCAGTCTGGAAAGTGTGGAAGCTGCGTTTCCTGGATCTGTTCGGGAAGCTCTGAGGCAGCCAGGCGGGGAACGGTACGGTCGGTTCTCAAGGCTAGTGTGCCGGTTATTCCGTGCCGCACCGAAGGTGCTTACGATGTCTGGCCAAGATGGGACCGCAGGATCCGGCCGGGCGTCGTACGTCGTAATGACGACACTTACATCGTGGGAAATCTCGTAGATGCCAATTGGTGATCTGCTCTATGCCTGCGTGGAATGTCGCACCGAAGGCAGCCTTCGTCGCGCAAAGCGCGGCGAGGTGTGTGATCGTTGTGGGACGCGCTACACCCGCGCTGACGGCGCATTGATCCGCTGCGAACGGCCGGGGCAGGAGCCCGAGGTCAAACACCCGGCCGAGTGGCTGGACCACTTGCACGAGCAGCCGCTCCATCACCCGGCAACCACGGCTGCCGTGACCCTGCGTTGCGCCAGCGAGTACAAGCCGTACACGCACGCGGGCGTGTTGCTCGGATTCATTGAGGAGTTGGGCCCGCCGGAAGAGGGCACGCTCGAACTCGGACCCGAGTCGATTGTTTTCAGGTCCGCCACCGGGGAACGGCGCTGGCCGCTCGACGCGCTGACCGCGGTCCAACCCACGACCGGTACGCTCAATCTCAAGGTACGGAACGGGCCGCTGATCGCGCTGCGGTTCCGGACTGGCTCTCCACTCCTTTGGGAGGAACGGGTGAAGAACGCCATCCAGGAGCGTTTTGCCGCCGCCGGCCGCGGGGATATCGCCGAGTATCTGCCGAGGATCGTGTGCGGGTAAACGGCGCAACGCCCTTTAAAGGCGCGCCTCGCTGGGAATACGATTTGTATTGCAGGCTGGTCCGGACCGCCTGGAAGGCTGCGGGCGGCAGTCTGCATGTGAGCGGGCTGGAAAACATCCCGCCTGAAGGCCCGTGCTTCCTGATTCCGAACCATCAGAGCTACCTCGAACCGCTCCTGATTGCTTCGGTGGTTCCGCGCATGGTCCATCCCATGGCCAAAAGCGGCCAGTTTGCGATGCCGGTTCTGGGCCGGCTGCTTTCCAGGGTGTACGGATTTCCGGTCCGGCGCCACCAAGTCGATGCACAGGCCGCTCGCACCGCGCTCCGACGCTTGGCCTCAGATGCGGCCGTCATGATTTTCCCCGAAGGCGAACGGACCTGGGACGGGCGTCTTCAGCCGTTCCGCATCGGCGTTTTACGTTTGATCCTGAAGGTTGGCGTGCCCGTCGTTCCGGTGCGCGTCGACAACGCCTACGACCTGTGGCCGCGCTGGGAGCGCCTGCCACGTCCAGGCCCGCTTCACCTGACCTTCAAACCGCCACTTCATTTTCCAAAGCTCGAGCGACGCTCCGAGCGAACTCGCGCCGCCGTGGACGATGTCCGTCGACAATTGTCCGCCGCGCTGGCCGGGCCACTCGATCAACGTGGGCTGTGAGTCCGCTTCGCGGTGTCGCGGATCGCGGATCGCGGAATCGCGCCACGCAGGAAACGGCTCATGTGGTTTACATAATCTCTATTATACGAAGTGTGGAAACGAACCGTAAATACTCCTTCGGAGCACTGGCAGGACTAGGTATAACTGTAGTAATCACAGCGTGATACAGGCAATGACTTCAAACTTTTTCTAGGGACTCCGGCCCGGCAAGAGAGACCATACATGCTTTTTCTAGGGACTCCGGGTCCGGCAAGAGAGACCATACATGTGAGGATCCATGGTCGGGCTATGGCTCGGTTCGGCAAAGCCTGACGGCGGCGATGCTGGACCGGATTCGCTAACCGATCCAGCGCCGTCTGGAGTTATCGGGTGGGAGTACCGGCGGCCGAGGCGGCTCGCAGTTCGGCCAGTCTCATCTCGTAGGCGTTACGTTCGCCGGCAGTCTGCGGATCGTCCTCGTCACCGTACGTGGTCAGGGTCCGTTCATACAGTTCAATCGCGCCGGCCAGGTTTCCCTGTTCCGCCCGAACGCGCGCCGCACGATCGAGCGCTTCACGCTTCTGGAAATCGAAGCGCGCGTCGTCGGCAACGCGCAGGTACGTCCGATCGGCCTGATCGAACTGCTTGCCCTCTTCATAGGCCGCGGCCAGCAGCATGGCGGCCGTGAAGCCTGCCGGCGTATCGACGTTTCCCGCCAACGACTCGAGGGGCTCGATCGCCTTCTGCGGTTGGTTACCCTGAAGGTAGACCTGCGCCAGCATGATCTTGGCCTCGGCTCCGGCATCCGTGCTGCCGAAGCGACGGATGTACCCTTCGAGGTCCTGCTGGGCGAGCTGCATGTTGCCGGTTTGCATGGTCGCGCGCACGCGGCTCAACTCCTGCGCGGCGAGGTCTCGCCGTGCAGCACCGGTAGTACGAACGTACATGAAGCCGACCACGAGAATCACGGCGATGACTGCACCGATGATGATGTGGCGGCCGTGCGTTTGCGCCCATGCGGTGCCGCCGAGCACGCTGGAGACGAAGGTGTCCTCGTCATGCGCGACCCGGTGAACCCGGCGGGCTGTTGGATGGTGCTTGGTCATACCTGTCCAGTGAGTGTAAAGCGCTGAAACGTAGAGGGTTCGGAGAGGTGAGTCAATCGGGCCCGTCGCTTGCAGACACGCCTCTCTGATTCGTGCTGTTTCCCAACCAAGGGAGCCTGGCTTTGCGACGAGTGCCATTGCGTGGGGGGATGTCTAAAATGGCGGCCGTGTCGGTGCTCGCCTTTGGTTCGATTTGGTTTTCCGCGTGCGCAGGCCGGTCCCGGGTTGCTGAGCTCTATCCCGAGCTTACGAAATACAGCGGCCGAGAAATCAGTAAGGTCGTCTTTGTGGGCGGTGCGCCCTTCGCGGCGGACACGCTGAGTTCCGTGGTCGAGACCCATGCCAGCCATTGTTCCCTGCTCGGACTTCCCATCTGCGTACCGTTCACGCAGGTTGGCCGTCACATCTTCCACTTCAACCTTTCACAGATGCACGAGGACGTGGTCCGGCTTCAAACCTTCTATCGCTACTCGGGCTATTTCGGGACCAGGATCGTGCCTGGTGTGGAAGAAGATGGTGAGAAAGTCGAAGTCACCTTCGTTATCCAGCGCGGCGATCCGGTCACGCTCGACTCACTGACCGTGTCCGGGACCGAAGGCGTCATGCCGCCCGATTCGCTTGTCCGAACACTGCCGCTCCAGCCGGGCGAGATCTTCCATCTCGGGCGATTCAACAATTCGGCAAACCGGGTTCTCAGCGCGCTGCAGGGGCGCGGACATGCATACGCGCAGGTGCTGCGCAATTACACGGTGGACACCATCCGCAACCGCGCCGTGGCCTCGATCAGTGCGGTCTCGGGCCCGCGCGTGGTCGTGGATTCGATTGCGATATACGGCGCCGACAACCTGGGCCGCCGGGACGCGCTTCGGCAGCTGGCTTTTCGTGAGGGTGACGTGTTGCGCAATGCGGCGCTGATCGAAAGTCAGCGCAACCTGTACAGCCTCGATCTGGTGCAGCTGGCCGCTGTAAGTCTTGCCCCGGACTCGCTCGATGCAACACCGAACGACAGCACACGCGCAACCGTGATCGTGCGTATTGCGGAAGCGGACGTGAACCAGATCGACGCTGTGGTCGGTTACGGTACGGTCGAGTGCCTGCGCGCGGAGACGCAGTACGTCAATCGAAGCTTTACCGGTGGTGCGCGCCGGCTGGCCGTGACCGCAGCGCTCAGCAAGATCGGGCTGGGCGGCGCCACTCAGTCCGGTGTGGGTGAATCGCTCTGTCGCGCATTTGCTTCCGATACCTTCGGCAACTCGCTGGACTACCGGCTTTCTTTCGACTTCACCCAGCCGTTCTTCATCACGCCGCGCAATCACATCTCGCTGCACGGATTCGTCGAACGACAATCCGAGGCCGGCGCTTTTCAGCGAGTCGCGCAGGGCGGCCGGGCGCTGGTCACTCACCGGCTGGCTCCTCGGGCGCTGATCACCGGTGGCTTCGACATCGAACACGGCCGGACCGTAGCCTCGAACGCACTCTTCTGCACTGCGTTCGAGGTGTGCGAGCCGGAAACCATCGAACTATTGACGCGGGCCCGGTGGCGGAACAGCGTTGGCATCAACCTGTCCCGCGACCGGACCGACTTCACACTGGACCCGACCAATGGCTCGACGTTCCGTGCCGGCCTGGCCTGGGCACCGCCATGGCTGCTCTCAGATGTGACCTTCCTGCGAGGTACCATCGAAGGCTCCGTTTACCGCGAGGTCCGGCCGAGCTGGGTGGCGGCCGGTTCGTTGCGGCTGGGTAACTTCTTCCGCACGGCGACACTCAGCCCGACTGGAGATTTCCTGCCGCCGGAAGAGCGTTTCTTCAGCGGCGGCGCGAACACGGTGCGCGGCTTCACCCGCAATCAGCTGGGTGGCGGCGTATACGTGTCGCGCCAGGTCGAAATCGATGATGAAGGCCAACTCGTCCCGATCGAAGGGAACCGCGTGCGTTTCGTTCCGGTTGGCGGCACCGCAATGGCCGTTGCAAATGCAGAGCTGCGCTTCCCTTCACCGCTATTTCGCCAGCGCATGCGGCTGGTCAGCTTCATCGATGCAGGTGCGATCGGCAACGGCAATTTCTGGGATCTCGATGGTGGCGAATGGCGCATCACGCCAGGTGTCGGGCTGCGCCTGCTTTCTCCAGTCGGACCGGCGCGCGTCGATGTAGCCTACAATCCTTACAACATGCCGGAAGGTCCTCTGTACCAGTCGAGCGGCCCAACCCTGGTTCGGCTGCGCAATGATTATCGGCCCGACCCTCCGACGTTCTTCCAGCGCTTCCGCATTCACCTCGCTGTCGGGCAGGCGTTTTGATGGCCTGGCGACGTCAGCTGCCAGGCGCTACTGCGGCGTTCTTCGGCGGTTTCCTCATCGCGCTGGTGATTGCCGCCATCTACGTGCAGCTGATTACCGCCGGCGGCGGGTCGACGCCCGTGGTGCTGGCCGACTCCACGGTCGTGCAAACCGATGGCAGCGGCAACGGTGAGATTGCGGTTGCACATCGCGACATCATGAACCGCCTGACGGCCAAGCCGATCCCGACCAGGCGGATGCAGGGAGACATTTCCCTGCGGGTCGCGAACGTCGTGTGGAACGATGGGCGGCGCCGCCCGTTCCTGCGTGCCCAGGCGATGCGCGGCGTGATCAATGTCGCGGCCGCGGAGCGAGGAGACATCATCGTCGATCGCGTGGTCGTCACCAGGGCGGATGTACTGCTGGATCAACCGCAGGCTGGCGGTGAATGGAACTACGAGCGCGTGCTGCGTGATCTGCTCGAGGATGAGAATGGCAACGGCGATCTGCACGGTCCGCGCAAGACGATTGCATTTACCGATGTCGAGCTGGTCGATTCCCGCGTAGAAATCCATCAGCCCACGCAGGACATAGCGCTCGAAGATCTGGATGCCAAGGCAATGCGCATCGAGCTCTCTTCGCCACGCAGCGATATACCGGAACTGAACATCAGCACCGCGACAACTGTGTATGTCGACCTGCGCAAGCACGAGCGGATCGCGGTGCGTGCGGACGATGCGCGCATTCGACTGCCCAAGGATCAGGTGGATTTCAAAGTGGCGCGCGCGCGGCTGGGCACGGCATCACTGGCCATGCTGGAAGGGACCTGGCGTCCGGGCGGCGAAGGGCTGGGGCTCACCATTGCAGGCCGCGCCAACGACGTCGCTCTGGAAGAGCTGGCCTTCTTCAGCGACCGTCTACCGAAGACAGGTCGGGCCAGCTTCAACTTTGCGGTACGGCCGCTGGGCGGCGAGGCGATGGAAGTCCGGCTTTCCAACGCCGACATTAATGCGGATGGATCGCGCGTGCGCGGCGCGTTCGCGGTGCGGACCGGTGGTGAGCAATTCGAGCTGATCTCGGTCGACGCCCGGCTGGAGCCGCTGACACTGGCACTGGTCGAACGGATGAGTGGCCGCACACTGCCGTACGGCGGAAGCGTAAGCGGCACGGTACGCGGCACCGAAGGCAATCTGCACTTCGAGGTCACGACCGCACTCACCGCGACCGGCGTGCATCGTCCACTCGAGATGAAATTGGACGGAGCCGTAGCAATTGTGAACGGCACGTTCGAGCTGAGGCGTCTGCAAGCCGATTTGAAAGACGTTCCCGCCGAAGCGCTGCGGCCGCTAATGCCGGGTCTGCCGTTTACCGGTAACATCTCGGGCACGATTGCGTTGAGCGGGCCGCCGGATCGTGCGCCGCTCACGGTGAGTGTTCGCCTCGACCTGGCGGGTGGTGTTGCACTGGTGAACGGCACCGTCGACCTGACCGGTGCGGAGCCATCCTACGATCTGAACGGTCGTCTCATCGGTGTGAGCCTGGAGCAGCTCCTCGAGCCCAGGGCACCACCCGCAGCCATTACCGCGCGCTTTGCACTGCGCGGCCGCGGCGTAAAACCGGAAACGGCAGATGCGCAGGTCAACGTCGTGGGTGGCTTCAGCGGCTGGCGGGATGAGCCGGACGACACCCTTCAGATTGCCGCGCGCATTCGAAATGGTGCGGTTGCGGTGGACACCAGCGTGGTCTTCCTCGGTCCGGTGCATTTGCACACCCGCGGTGAATGGCGGTTCGTCGCGCCGGAAACGGGCGCGCTCACCTATCAGCTCGCCGTCGACAACGTTGCACCTTTGGCGGAATACATCCCGGCAATTCCGGATACCGCGTCGGGGGGCCTCGAGGGCAATGGCACCATCTCCGGATCACTGCAGCGGACGCGTATTGAGGGCACGGTCGAGGGCACCGAACTGCATCTCGGTGACTGGGCGGTCTCGTCGGTTGCCGCCAAGCATACGTTCGTCATCGGTGACAGCGTGCCGGAGATCCACGTCGAAGGCAATGCGCGCGGTATCTCGACGCCGTCGGCTGGAGCGTACTCGGTTGCCACGCTGAATCTGCATCTCGCAGCGCCGGCCTTTCAGCTCGACCTGAAAGCCGATCGGGTTGAGGGCGGCATCATCGAAGTTGCAGCTACCGGTCACATTCCGAACGAGGGTGCCCGGCGCGTCGAGCTGCAGCGCGCGCGGCTGGATCTCGGTACTGGCCAATGGGCACTGGTGCAGCCGGCCAGCGTGGAATGGGGCCGGCCGGGTGGCGGCGTCGATGTCCGCAACCTGGATTTCCGTGCGGCCAATGGACCCGGCCGTCTGCGTGTGGATGGTCGCGTGATGCCACTCGCGCAGTTCGATGCGCGGATCGAGACCGCTGCGCTGCCACTTGAAGAACTGCAGGTTCTCATGGGCCGGCAGCCGCTGGTAACCGGTGCGCTGACCGCCAACGCAGATGTGCGCGGACCCGGCACGGCACCGACCTTCGACGTGCAGTTCCAGCTCGATACCGGCCGTTATCAGGGCGTCGGGTTTCGGCGTATTGAGGGCAAGTTGAATTATGCGGGTCAGGTGTTGACCGCAGATGCGGTCGCGACCTTCGATACAATTGGTGCGCTCGATCTGAAAGCATCACTGCCGATGAACGTTGCACTGTCGCCGGAAATCGATTTCGACCTGCTCGATGCCGGGCCGGTGAGCGGATCGCTCACCGCGGACAGCGTTGCACTCATCGCGTTCTCGGACTTCTTCCCACAACTGCTGGACGTTCAGGGCGCGCTGCGCGCAAACGCGACTCTGAGCGGGACCGCCGGCAGTCCCGTGCTGGCCGGACAGCTCACCGTGGTAGGTGGAGCCGCTACCATTGTGCCGCTGCAGCGGCGTTACACCAATATTACCGCCGACATTGCGTTCGATCAGCGCGGCGCTGAGGTCAGGAGCGTGCGCGCCGTGAGTGGCGGTACGCTCGATGTCACCGGCCGCATCGATTTCCCGGATCTCAATAATCCGGTCAGCAATCTTACGGTGAAACTGAATCGATTCCAGCCGGCTGGCGTGGATGATCATCCGGATGCATTTGCGGTGGGTGAGCTGCGGATTACGGGACCGTTGCTGGCGCCAACCGTGTCTGGTGGTGTCACCCTGGAGGACGGCGATGTTGCCGTGCCTGAGATGGGCGGCGGCGCGCTCGACACCGAGTTTGCGCAGCTCGGTTCGCCGATTGAAATGGAGGATCCCGGCGCCAGTGGCGACGGCACGATGTTCGACAAGATCCGGCTGGACAACCTGCGCATCAGCGCCGGTGACCGGCTCTGGTTCACCATGCCCAATGCTCGCGCGGAGCTGAGGGGCGATCTCACGGTCAACAAGGACGGACCGGATCTGCGCATTACCGGAACGCTCGAGGGCGAGCGCGGCACCTATACCCTGGAGGCGGGCCCGATTCTTCGCCGCTTCCAGATCGTGCACGTGCAGGTACGCTTCCTGGGCGGGCCGGACCTCAATCCTGCGCTCGACATCACGGCACGCCGGGTGGTCATCGATCCAACCGGCCGTGAGATGGAGATCGACGTGCGTGTGGGTGGTACGCTCGAAACACCTACACTGTCATTGGCCAGTCAGGACGCCGCGCAGATCCCACAGTCAGAGCTGCTCAGCGTGCTGTTATTCGGCGAGCCGACCCTGGGACTGGGCAGCAGTGAGCTGCCAGGCTCGGCGCTGATCGAGGAAACCTTCTTCAGCGGGTTTGCCGAGCTGGCCAGCCTCGAGCTGGAGGATGCACTGGGCGCACCGTTCGACATTTTCCAGATTCGACTGGGTGGCGGACGCCTGGGTGGCCTCGGATCACCGATCCTCGTGCTCGGGCGTGAAGTCACCGAGGATGTGTTCCTCACCGTCGAGTCGGGAATTGCCGCTCTGTTCGGTCCGGATGACAACTCGGCCGTCAATGCAAATACGTGGGCGATTCGGCTCGAGTGGCGCATCGATCGACGCACCAGTCTACGGGCTGGTTATGAACCGGTGAACCGCGCCGGTCTGATCCGTAGAATTGGTGTCGCGCTGCCGGTTACGCGACCCCAACAGGTAGGTGTAGAGCTTCGAAAGCGCTGGGTGTGGTGAACTCTTCGCGAATGGGCGCTTCGTGCGCGCGCCGAATCGCTGCATCCAGCACCGCTGAGCGCACCCGCGTAATCGAATCGTCCGACAGACAATAGACCGGCGTAACACATTCGACGCGCGAGAGTGATTCACGTGCCCATTGGGGCGTACCTGGCCACAGGAACACAGTGCTGTAACCGTTCACCGTCTGACTGAGCTGCGAAGGCTGGCGAGCAACGATGATGCTCACGTGCCCGTTCTGACGGGCTATCTGGCCTCGCTCGACCGCGCGGCTGAGCTTGTGCGCGATGGTTTCACTGGCGACCACGATCGCGAGCGGACCCTGCTCGATGCGGGCTTTCAGCTCACGCAGCGCTTCCATGGCGAGCGTGACTTCGACGAACGGCCGATCCGGCCAGCGTTTGGCGATCTCGCTGCGATGATACGGTGTAGAGACTACGAACGGGGCCGCTGCAACGGTCGAATCGACCGAGTCCGAATCGAGTAGGGAGGCGACGACATTGAGGCCCAGCCGCTGCCGTAACTCCGCCGCGATGGTTTCCGTTTGTGCCGCGTCACATTCGATGACCGGGATCGGTTGGCGTTCGACTTCAGCCACCGCGGTCACCAGCTTGAGGATGGTTCGGCTATCCAGACCCAGTGCCCCGGCGCGTTCGTAGGTGGTCTCGAGCCAGCGGCGGTGCAGCCGCTCGAGTGGGCCGGCTCCGTCAGGCAATCGATTCGGGCGCAGATACACGCCACTGCGAGCGTGAACTTTGACCAGGCCCTCGCCTTCGAGGCGGCGGTAGGCGGCCGCGACCGTTTTGCGGTCGACACTTTCGCTGTCCGCGATCGCGCGGATGCTCGGAAGTCGCTCACCCGGATGCCAGAATCCGAGATAGACGCCTGATACGATGCGCTCACGGAGCCGATCAACGACAACGGAGCCCGCGGCCTGCTCACGCGGCATGGGTGGTCCTCCGACGGAAGGCAAAAGGTCAACTCGTGAAGGCGTGCAATATTAGTTCCACCCGAAACCAGATGGTCCTGACTGTCACGGGCATATTGCTTTTTGCAGGCATGGCAATCCCGCGCGGGCTCGTGGCCCAGGACACCACCTCCGTCAGGCAGGAGCTGAAGCGAGCAGCCGGCGAATACGAGCGGAGCCTGCGGCGATCGGCGCCATTCCGCGTCGGCAGCGGCGGCGGACCATGTGATGAGATCGTTGGGCGTTTTTGCCTGACCTACGATGCGGGGACCGGCCAACCGCTGCCGCCGGAGCCAGAGGAT